>NZ_JBEONZ010000003.1:0-196523 GCF_040308705.1 Pseudoalteromonas sp. 19-MNA-CIBAN-0066 | reverse complement strand
TTTGTTGGGATATCGCCAAGCGGTAAGGCACCAGGTTTTGATCCTGGCATTCCCAGGTTCAAATCCTGGTATCCCAGCCAACTTCTTCTACCAAGGAAAGTTGTTTAAAGAATAGCTCTAGCTTAGAGTTTAAATTAGCAAATTAGTGATGCGGGAGTGGCGGAATTGGTAGACGCGCTGGATTTAGGTTCCAGTATCTTAGGATGTGAGAGTTCAAGTCTCTCCTTCCGCACCATGTTCTTAACTAGAACGAAAACTTGTACAAATTTATAGTTGGGATATCGCCAAGCGGTAAGGCACCAGGTTTTGATCCTGGCATTCCCAGGTTCAAATCCTGGTATCCCAGCCAATTTGTTTATACTTCCTACTTAAATTACTCTTCCTTTTGTATTACTCATAAGTACTCATAACTACTCATTTTAAATCTATTTATTTTAAACTTCTGTATTTTTAATCTATCTATAAAATCTTATTTTAATAACTGTATTTAAATAGCCGTATTTTAGTGGCTATATTTTATTAGCAAACCCTCTGCTACCGCACTTTTAATCAATAAATAAGCATAAAAAAAGACCCATAAATGAGCCTTTTCAATAGTTCGCAAATGTTATAGCAATTAGTATTAATTTAACTCGCCGCTAATAGCGTATTTTAAAACCCAGTTTTTTACCGGTCCGGTATTGTTAGCTATTTTTAAAAATTGGCTACGCGCCCATTTTAATGGCGCAATTTGATTAGAAAAGCCAAAGTAGCAGGCATCCATCATACTCATCATTAATAAGTTTGCTTTGCGGCGCGATTTTTCATACTCATTTAATTTTAATGGGCAACCTATGTCATCAGCACTTAATAGCACCTGTGCAAGCGCTACAACGTCTTGAAAGCCTAAATTTACGCCCTGCCCGGCTAATGGGTTAATAGTATGTGCAGCGTCACCTACAAGCACTAGTCGCCCTTGCGAATATTTGTTTGCGTGCTGGCGAGCCAGTGGAAACACCGCGTGCTTTAACACGGTAAAATCACCGGCAAGCTCAGGAAATTTTTTAACAATATGTGTTTTAAGTTGCAGCGGGTTTAAACCTTTAAAGCTTTGCAGTGTATTGGCATCGTCATACCAAATTAAATTAGCGTAAGGAGCCTGCATAGGTAAAAAGGCCAAAGGGCCGGTGGGAGTAAATTGCTGCCACGTTTTTACTTGTTGCGGCGCATCAAGTTTTATAAGTACGCCCATGCAGTGCTGCTGATACTGCCAACCGGTTATACCTATGTTGGCTTTAGCGCGTAATTGCGATTGCCCGCCGTCGGCTGCAATAACTAAATCAGCGGTATACGTTTGCTCACCATACACTAGCGTAATTGCATCTGAGGTTTGCTCAATACTCGTAATAGGCGCTGCTTGCTCAATAACTCCAATGTTGTATTGCTCAAATTGCTGCCATAAACTGGCTTGAATTAGGTTATTTTCAATTAAGTGGCCTAAATGCGTGGTGTTTATATCGGCGCAATCAAATAATAAATTATCGCCACCGCGCTCAAATGCTTCTAATTGTTGATACGGTGCTAACCTGCTTTGTTTTAAAAGTGGCATTGCGCCCAATTCGTCTAGCAGCTTTTCTGAAAAACGATTTATTGCCGATACGCGAATATCAACCTGATCACTGCTTAAAACTTGCTGTGGATTTATTAGTTTTTTTTCTATTATGCGCACTGCTTTACCTTGCTGAGCAAGTTTAATTGCCATAGCAGCACCCACCATGCCAGCACCCACAACAATTACTTTATTTTTTGTCATGTTCTCATCTTTTTAATTTCTTAAAACTATTTTAATTGTATCGTAATTAGCTTGTTATGTGCCAAAGGATACGCTCAACTGTGGATAAAACTAAAGCTGCATTGATTTGAAATCACAAACATGAAAACTATACTTGGATTTACGTGTGTATCCAGCTAAAATACGCGTCCTTTAAGTGGGTATAGCGCAGTAATGCATTTCACTTAATCCTGTTTCTAGCACATTTTTGTGCCACTATCGAATTGAACACGAGGCAATATTTCAATGAGCAAAAAGCTGCATATTAAAACCTGGGGTTGTCAGATGAACGAATACGACTCTCAGAAAATGGCTGAACTTTTAGATGCCACCAATGGCTACCAGCTAACTGATGATGCAACAGATGCCGACGTAATTTTACTTAACACCTGTTCAATTCGTGAAAAAGCACAAGAAAAAGTGTTCCACCAGTTAGGTCGTTGGAAGTTGTTAAAAGACGACAAGCCAGACTTAATTATTGGCGTAGGTGGTTGTGTTGCCTCACAAGAAGGTGACTCTATTCGCCAGCGTGCGCCATTTGTAGACGTTATTTTTGGCCCACAAACGCTGCACCGTTTACCAGAAATGATTAAACAAGTGCAAGGCGATAAAGGCTCATCGGTTGTTGATATTTCATTCCCAGAGATTGAAAAATTTGACCGTTTACCAGAGCCAAAAGCCGATGGCCCATCTGCGTTTGTATCTATTATGGAAGGCTGCTCTAAGTACTGTACTTTTTGTGTTGTACCATACACTCGCGGCGAAGAAGTTAGCCGCCCAGTAGATGACGTACTATTAGAAATTGCCCAGCTTGCTGAGCAAAACGTACGTGAAGTAAACCTACTTGGCCAAAACGTAAACGCGTACCGCGGCGACACACACGATGGCGAAATTTGTTATTTTTCGGATTTAATTCGTCTTATTGCTGCCATTGATGGTATTGACCGTATTCGTTACACCACATCGCATCCAGTAGAGTTTACCCAAGATATAGTTGACGTATACGCCGATGTACCAGAGCTTGTAGATCATTTACATCTACCAGTACAAAGTGGTTCAGACCGTATTTTAAACCTAATGAAACGCGGCCATACGGCAATTGAATATAAGTCGACAATTCGTAAGTTACGCAAAATTCGTCCTAACTTAAGCATGTCGTCAGATTTTATTATTGGTTTTCCGGGTGAAACCCAAGATGACTTTGAAGCAACCATGAAGCTAATTAGCGACGTTGGTTTTGATATGAGCTTTAGCTTTATTTACAGTGCACGCCCAGGTACACCAGCGGCCGACTTGCCAGATGACGTAACCGAGCAAGAGAAAAAAGAGCGTTTATACTTACTGCAAAATCGTATTACACAAATGGCGCAACAAATTAGCCGTCAAATGTTCGATACAGAGCAGCGTATACTCGTTGAAGGCCCTTCTAAAAAGAACCCAATGGAATTACGTGGCCGTACCGAAAACAACCGTGTAGTTAACTTTGTTGGCCCACATACAGTGATCGGTCAGTTTGTTGACGTACGTATTACCGAGGCACTACCAAATTCTTTACGTGGTGACTTAATTCGTACAGAATCAGAAATGAACTTACGTCGTGAAATCGCTCCTTCAGCTATTTTAACCAAAGCTGCAAGCCTTGAGCCTAAACCTGACACTATAAACGAAATTGGCGTTGCTACTTTCGTCCCTTAGTGGAAATTTTAGCGCCAGTTAACACTGGCGCCATGCTATAGGAAGTAATTTTGAGTAATCAGTTAAAAACATTAGAGATTTATTTAGAACCTGCCGATAACAAACGCCTTTCTTCTTTATGTGGCCCGTTTGACGAAAACATCAAACAAATTGAACGCCGACTCGGTGTTGAAATTATCCACCGCGATAACTTTTTTAAAGTCACAGGCAAAACTTACAGTAGCGCCAGCGCTGTAGAAATTTTAAAAAACCTTTATATTGATACTCAACCTGTGCGCGGCGAAATTGGCGAAATAGAACCCGACAACGTGCACTTAGCCATTACCGAATCAAACGCCCTTGAACAAGACGCCACAACCAGCACTTACACCAAAGAAATGGTGATTAAAACGCGCCGTGGTGTTATAAAGCCGCGTAACGAAAACCAAGGTATATACGTTTCTAATATTTTGCATCACGATATTACCTTTGGCATTGGCCCTGCTGGTACAGGCAAAACATACTTAGCTGTGGCAACTGCAGTTGATGCCCTAGAGCGCCAAGAAATTCGCCGTATATTGCTTACCCGCCCAGCGGTAGAAGCAGGTGAAAAGCTCGGTTTTTTACCGGGCGATTTAAGCCAAAAGGTCGACCCATACTTGCGCCCGCTTTACGATGCGCTATTTGAAATGCTTGGCTTTGAAAAAGTAGAAAAACTAATCGAAAAAAACGTTATTGAAATTGCCCCACTTGCTTATATGCGTGGGCGTACGCTTAATGATGCCTTTATTATTTTAGATGAAAGCCAAAATACCACCGCAGAGCAAATGAAAATGTTTTTAACCCGTATTGGGTTTAACTCAAAAGCGGTTATTACTGGCGACATAACGCAAGTAGATTTACCACGTGGTGTGCGCTCAGGCTTACGCCATGCAATGGAAGTACTCGATGGCGTAGACGAAATAAGCTTTAACCACTTTAAAGCCCAAGACATAGTTCGCCATCCTGTGGTTGCGCGTATTGTTGAAGCCTACGAGCGCAACGATGAAAGCGAGCGACTTATGCGCCTAGAAAAGCAAAAAGCCCGAGAGCAACTTGCCGCTCAACAACCGCCTGCTACTAAAGAGTAATACCGTGAACACTGAACTTGATTTACAAATAGCCTGTGAGTTTGACAACTTACCAAGCGAGGCACAATTTGCGCTTTGGGCCGACAAAGCCCTTAGCCAATACCGCGACGAATCTGAACTCACTATTGTAATTAGTGACGAAGCGCAGTCGCAACAACTCAACAACGACTACCGTGGTAAAAACAAGCCTACCAATGTACTGTCGTTTGAGTTTGAAGCACCACCGGGAATAGATATTCCTTTAGTAGGTGATTTAGTTATTTGCCCAGCTATTGTATTGGCTGAAGCAATTGAGCAAGAAAAGTCATTTCATGACCACTTTGCTCATATGGTTATTCATGGATGCTTGCATTTGCTTGGATTTGACCATATAAAGAGTGAAGATGCTTTTGAGATGGAAAGTATAGAAAAGCAATTACTTGCTGAGCTAAACATAGCAGACCCATATCGGGACGAAATTTAAATAAACGGAGTAATCAGATATAATGAGCGACGGTAACTCGCATTCTAGCCAGGGTTCTTCTGGAAAAAGCTGGCTGGGCCGAATAGCCCAAAAGTTTCAAGGGGAACCCCAGAACAGAGAAGAGCTGGTTGAAGTAATTGCCGATGCGCAAGAGCGGGATGTAATCGATCCAGAAACCAAAGAGATGATTGAAGGTGTGCTTGGCGTGTCTAAGCTTAAAGTGCGAGACATTATGGTGCCGCGCTCACAAATGATCACCCTTGAGATCGACAGCCCGCTTGAAGAGCTCATACCTATGATGGTTCACTCTACGCACTCACGCTTTCCGGTGGTGTGTGAGGACAAAGACCATGTAGAAGGGATTTTACTCGCTAAAGATTTATTACCCCTAATCTTAAACAAAGACGACTTACTGCCCTCACTGCGCGATTATTTACGCCCAGCAATGGTAGTACCCGAAAGTAAACGTGTCGATACCCTGCTTAACGAATTTCGTCAGCAACGCTACCATATGGCTATTGTTATTGATGAATACGGCGGTGTATCGGGCTTAGTCACTATTGAAGATATTCTTGAAATAATCGTGGGCGAAATAGAAGACGAGCACGACGAAGAAGAAGAGCAACAAGATATTCGCCAACTTGCTAAGCATGTTTACGTAGTACAAGCGCTAACCCCTGTTGATGACTTTAACGAGCATTTTAAAACAGGTTACAGCACAGATGACGCCGATACTATTGGTGGCACTGTATTACATGCCTTTGGCCACATGCCAAGCCGTGGCGAAACCATTGATATAGAAGGTTACCAATTTAAAGTAACCAACTCTGACAATCGCCGCATCTTGCAACTGCAAGTCACCGTTCCTAAGGTTGATGATAACTACAGTGAAGATTCTGCTAACTAAGTTCACCTTATTAGCAAAAGATAAAAAAGCATGGCTCGCATTAATTGCGGGCCTTATTTTAACTTTTGCCTATGCCCCCTTTGAAATTTGGCCCATTGCATTTTTTAGCCTTGCTGCCATCATTTTTTGTATTAATCCAAAAAACACCGGTAAAACACACGCAAAAACAGCCGCTAAATATGGCTTTATATTTGGTTTAGGTTGGTTTGGTGCTGGTATTAGCTGGGTACATGTATCTATAGCCACTTTTGGCGGCATGCCATTAATCGCTTCTTTAGCGCTTATGGCCTTATTGTGTTCATACTTAGCGTTATTTCCTGCACTTGCCTTTTGGGCAACAACTCGCTTTGCCAGCGGCCCTAAAAGTTATGGCGCATTATTAATTGTAAGTTTTGCCATAAGCGAATACTTACGCGCACACTTACTAACAGGCTTTCCATGGTTAAGTTTTGGTTATACGCAAACCGACAGCCCACTTAGACTGCTTGCCCCTTATATTGGCGAATTTGGTTTAACCTTAGTATGTATTGCCATTGGTTTTGCATTGTATCGCCTAAGCCAAAAAGATTTTAAAACATTGGCCATAACCAGCAGTGCTTTAGCACTACTTTTTGCCGGTGCATACACCACAGGTACAGCACAGTACTCTGGAAAAAGCATGTCGACATTACTTGTACAAGGTAATATAAAACAAAATCTGCGCTTTGATCCCAGCCAGTTTTGGACCACCATGAGTAAATACCAAGACCTAACCCGCACACACTGGGACGCCGACTTAATAGTATGGCCCGAAGCCGCAGTACCCGAAATAGAAGCGCTTGCCGACTCATACCTAGCAGGCTTAGACAGCGCCGCTTCATTTAATAAAACCGCGCTAATTACCGGTGTTGTTGACTACCAACTCGACACTAAAACTATTTTTAATACCCTTATAGTAGTGGGTAATAAAAATAAAGATGATGAACACGGCCACTACCGCTACCTAGATAAAAACCGCTATCAAAAACACCAATTACTCCCTATTGGCGAATTTGTACCATTTGAAGATTTACTGCGCCCTATCGCACCGTTGTTTGATTTACCTATGTCGTCGTTTACCCGTGGCGACAAAGTACAAAACAACCTACGTGCTAACGGCTTTAATATACTACCCGCTATATGCTACGAAATAGTATTTGCCGACCTAGTGCGTGGTAATTATCAGCACAGCTCAGATTTACTCTTTACCGTAAGTAACGATGCTTGGTTTGGCGACTCCATTGGCCCCCACCAGCATATGCAAATCGCTCGCATGCGCGCTCTAGAGCTACAGCGGCCACTAATACGTGTTACTAACAACGGCGTAAGCGGCGTATACGACCCAATAAGCCACACGCAACAAAGCATGCCACAGTTTGAAGCAACCACCATGAAAGCCGACGTTAAGTTAATACAAGGCGACAGCGTGTACAGCCAATACGGCAACATGTTTGTATGGGGATTTGTGTTGTTGCTGGGTGTTGGCGGGTTTGGGATTAGGTTTAAGAGATAAATGAAAAATTCTAAACTTAGAGAATTAGCAATAGATTAAGCCCAGCGCAGTCTTTGGGCTTAACAATTAACTTTTCTGGTTAATTATTACTCTACATCGCTCAAGCTAAGCAATTGACGCCTATTGCGTAATGTGAGTATTTTAATTTCATGTTCAACTTTATAAATAATTCGATAGCTACCAAATATTAATTCACGATATCTTGAGCCTAATAATTCTGGCACTTCCCGACCTAGTTCAGGTTGAGTACCAAGTAAATCTGTTCGATCAAAAATATCATTAACCCATTTGTCAGCCGCCGATGGTTTATCAAAAGCAATAAATTTAGCCATAGTGACTAATTTTTCTAATGCTAAAGGCGACCAAACTACTTTCAATCTTTAATACTCTTTAAAACTTGCGCACGAGCATCTGAGTTTGAAATACCCAGCCCCATAGAGAGTTGATCTTCAGCTTTTTGTATTTCCTCTAATAACTCTATTTTTTCCTGCATAGATTCATATTCAGCAACATCTAAAACCACAGCAACGCCTTTACCCCTTTGAGTTATTACAATTGGCCTTCTGGTTTCATTAACTTGGCGTATAAATGATGCAGCTCCAGCTCTAAAATCTGAAAGCGGCTGAATATCTTGATCTAAATGAAGCCTACTCATGATCGTACCTTTAGTTGTACTTTATATGGTACAAACTATAGTTAAAATAAATGTTAAATACAATACTTTATACTTAAGCTCAATAACAATATCGAGCGAAGTATATAAATCCAATTATACTAACTCTAAGGTAAACAAGCTTATTAAGTATCAAAATGATGCTAAATAAGCTTATATGACACCTTCTTTAGCGACTTATGTTTTGTGAATGTTGTTAAAAACTAAAGCATGGATGTTCTGTGTAGCAAAGCATATCTAAACACTCTGAGATGAATAGAGTATTATTAATTCTCTTGTTCGGTTTCGCTCCGCTCTTGCGTAACTCCTCTATATAAAATACGTTATTTAATTTGTGGGCTTTGAAAAAAGGCTGCACTAGGCAGCCTTTAATTTAAATGATTTTTTAACCCGTCTTATTATTTGGCTGCTTAACTATTTAACTAACTATTTAACTAATCTATTTAACGGTAAGCGGTGCGTTATTAATCGCTGATAATGGCAGGTTTACATCGAATAATTGGCCACGAACTTGGGCAACCCCCATAGCCTTTAAGCGTGCTGTGTGCATAGTTAAATACGCATTAGCTGATGCTTCATCTTCAAATAGGTAAATACCACCAGCAAGTTGACCTTGTTGGTTTTCGGTCCAAATTTTCCAAATAATACCGGGTTCATGGTTAATTGATTCGGCTAAATCTTTTAATGCTGCTGACATTTGCTCCCCAAACGGGCCTGCAAAATCAAAGTCTACCTGTAATAATTTTTTCACTATAAGCTCTCTTTTAACTAAAGCGCGGTATCACGCTTTTAATAATACTCTAATAAATTAGTTAGCTACCAAGCACACGCAAAGTAGCTAACAGGCTGCGTAACTTAGCAGCTTAATTTATTGCAATTAGCGACCAAATTCACTCGGTGGTGCTGGCACTACCAATGGTTTTTTCGGATTTGCTTTAAGCTCTTTTAATAACTCTTTTACAGCGCGTTCAATCGACGGATCTTGTCCGGCTTGAATAAGCTCTGGGCGATCAATCACTTCTATGTCTGGGCTTACGCCTTCATTTTCAATGATCCAGTTACCTTCGTTATCTAAAATTCTAAAAGTAGCGGCAATAACTGAGCCACCATCTACAAGCCCAGGGTTGCCCGAAATACCAATTAAACCGCCCCAGGTACGCGTACCAATTAATTTGCCTAAACCTGCTTGGCGAAAGTAATACGGTAGTGCGTCGCCGCCTGAACTAGAGTAGCCATTGATCAGCATAGCTTTAGGGCCATCGTGTGCAAACTGCGGGGTTTTAGTTGGCTCTACACCACGGCGTTTCCAGTAGTTAAGCGGTTTACGCGCTAACCAAGTGATCATATGTTCAGGTATAAAACCGCCGCCATTGTAACGATCGTCTATGATCATCGCTTCTTTATTAGTTTGCGGTAAAAAGTTTTTAAATAACGAACGGTTACCTTCGTAATGGGTGTTAGGTAAATGCACGTAGCCAATACGCCCATCTGAAAGCTTATTAACATACTCAGCGCGCGATTGTGCCCACTGTAAGTAACGCAATCCAGTTTCGCTGGCAATAGGCGTTACCATTACTTTCCAGCTGTTTTTTAGGCTTGGTGATTTACTGAGTAGTAATTCAACCGATTTACCTTGGGTGTTTTCTAGTAGTTCGTAAAAGTTGACTACGCTTTTTACTGAGCGGCCATTTACTGCAATTATGTAATCGCCTACATTGGCGTTAATGCCGGTTTCGTTTAGCGGTGAGCGAAAGTTTTCGTGCCAGTTTTCGCCTTTAAAAATAGTCTCTATTTTTACAAAGCCTGATTTATGCGCGCTAATTTCTGCGCCCAATAAGCCATGCTGTAAACGAGGAGATGTTGGCATATCGCCCGAGTTAACATAAATATGCCCTGAGTTTATTTCGCCTGCTATTTCACTTAATACATAATCTAGGTCGGCTCGATGTGCAATAGCGTCTGCCATAGGTTGGTAACGCGCTAAAATAGCATCCCAGTCTTGGCCATGATGGTTTTCGTCATAAAACCAGTCGCGCAGAGTGCGCCAGCCTTCACGATACATTTGTGCCCACTCGGTTTGCGGGTCAATTTTTAATACCATGTCTTGCAAGTTAAGTTGCGTAGCTTTTAAGTCTTGTTTAGCTTCTGGCTTTATTACGCTAATGTTTTTTCCTGCACGAGCAATAATATGCTCAGCATTAGCCGACACTTTATAATTACTCACTCCTGCTGCTATTGTGGCAACTTCACCATCAACGGCATTAGGCACTAACTTAAGCTCTCCTGCCGATAGTGTTAATACGCCGTCTTTTACGCCGCTTAGTGCGCCGTAGTTTCCTGCAGGTACATTTAGCGCCACAACACGGCTCATAAAGCCGTTACTTTCTATATAATTGCTGGGTGCTTTAGCTGACTTTTTATCGTCTTTATCTGCTTTTGAGTCAACAATGCTTATTTCGTCACTCAGCGGTGTATTAAGTGGCTTGATTTTACTATTTACTGCAACCGAATACAGTCGGGTTGCATTGTTAAACATGTAGTCAAACTCGTAGCTACTAAAAGTTAAATTAAAGTCGCGCTCTGATGTGAAATACAATTGCTGCCCGTCGGGAGAAAACGCTGGGTTTGTCTCACTGCTCATGTCATCAGTTAAGCGAGTAACGCGCTTGTCTTTTAAATTGTAATGCCATAATGAGGCGTAGCGATTTTCGTTATTTTTAACAAACACTATATCCTCGCTATTAGGCGACCAAATATAGCTAGTTAAACCATCTTCATTATATTTTGCGGTATCAATTTTACGCTGCTTACCGGTTTTAATATCGAGCCACCACAGGGTGTGATTCTGATCGCTAAACAATAACTTTTTATTATCTGGTGACCAAACTGGCTCAAAACGCCAAATACTGCCATTACTGGTCAGTTGCTTAACTTGGTTATTGTTAGCTCTGTCTTTTAGGTAAATTTCGTACTCGCCTGTTTCATCACTCATGTAAGCAATATAGCGTCCATTGGGCGACCATGTAGCCGATATTTCACGCCCTTTTGGCGTATGGCTTAAGTTTCGGGTTGGGCCATTTTTAACCGGCACAGAAAACAGTTCGCCGCGTGCTGTAAATAGTACTCTTTTTCCATCGTGCGATACGTCCATTGAATCAATAAAGTCACTAACATTTTTACTGTAGGCCATTGTATGTTCACGGTTACCTTGAACATTTATGCTCAGCTTTTCAGATTGCTGCGTGGCGTCATCAAAGCGATACAAATAACCACCATTTTCATACACTATGGCGTTGGGCCCAGCCGAGGGCCAAAGCACATCAAAGTCGCTGTGGTTAGTTACTTTTATCGGATTTTTGCCATCTTGATGTTTGTATAAATTTAGCGTGTATTCTCTGTCCGACACGTAGTAAATGTTATTGTTAACCCAAGTAGGCTGTTGGTCGGTTGCTCTGTTGGTTGTTAATTGCTTTGATTTGTTATTTTCTAAATCGTAAACCCATACATCTTGTGCGCGCCCGCCACGGGTGCGTTTCCAAGTACGAAATTCGCGATCAATGGGTGTATACACATACTGTTTGCCATCGGGCGATAACATGCCACCGCCAGTTTCTGGTATGGCTAATGGTTGCTCTAGGCCACCCGCAGCAGGCACTATATAAGGTCGGCCAACACGCTGACCATAAGGGGTACGGTTAGCTCTAAACACAATATGCTTACCGTCTGGGGTCCAATCAAGTACACGATAATCAAAACCACCGCGCGGCGGCATTACACCTACGTCGTTATAATAAGTCAGTTGTTTTAAGTCGGAGCCATCGCGGTTCATTACATACACTTGGCGGCTGCCATTATATTGGGCAGAAAAAGCGATTTGGCTGCCATCTGGCGAAAATTTAGGAAAGGTTTCAAAACCAATATGATCAGTTAAGCGCGTGCTTTTACCTGTTTTAGTGTTTGCTATATAAATATCGCCCGCATAAACAAAGGTTACTGATTCTTTATGAATATCGGGAAAGCGTAATAAGCGGGTATCTTGTGTTTGATAAGCCGCAACCATCGGCGATATTGCCGGTGCAACCGCTACTGCTATTGCTGTTAATAAAGTGCGTAGTTTCAAGGTTATCGTCCTTACAATGTTATTTCATTTCATAATAACAATAAAAAGACAGTTTGCAGCTTTGTGCGACAAATTACTGTAACAAGGTGTAAATACAGTCATTGTAAAAGCTTAATAATTGGTAATATATTTCACTCACATTTTAATATTTTAAACACCTACTCTAGCTAAAAGCAGTACTTTAAGCCCATTAAAAAAATAAAAGTTAATACTGCCTTGATTTATTCAGCTTTTGTTAATACTATCTTGCCCAATAAAATCCATTACTTTCATGGTATTACCTAACGATCTGTAATTTGGTTTTATTTAATCATAAATACACATAAAAGGAATATAATGTGAACAAAATAGCTTCAATCTTTATCGCTGTTACCCTACTTTTAACTACCGGCTGTACGGCCATTATGACTGCAGAACAAGCAGCTCCTACGTTAAATAAGCCCCAAGTTGATGAAATACAAATTGCAGTGGTAGATCATCGCCCATATGTTGTAAATGGTGACAAACTCTCTGGTTTTGAAGGATTAAGTCGCTCTGGCTTTGGTATACCTTATACACAAAACATCATTACTGGCGAAACTATGCCACAACACTTAGGTAAACGCCTTGCTGCTGGTTTTATTCGCTCTGGTATTAACGCTAAGCTAATAGCTACCACACCACAGGTCGATATTAATGACATTAAAGCAGATAGCGATACTGCGACTATTATAATCGTACTTAACGAATGGAAGTATGATCACCACGCTTTTACTGATAACTCATGGTATAACTTTGATCTAATAATTAAGGATCGCACTGGTGCTACGCTTATAAATAAAAACTTTACTGGCGAGCAAGACATTCCAAGTATGCATACCAACGACTTACAAATGCTTTATAAAGAGCGCTTTGAATTAGCGTTTGCAGATCCTGAGGTTAAAGCGTTACTGTAATTTTAAACTACGCGAACATTTTTATTGGCGAACTAAATAAGTATTTAGTTCGCCAAAGCAGCAAACAATATAACTGTTATTTACGCGCTTAAATTAAAACCCCTTCTTTATTACTATTTAATATTTTCTGAAACCTCAATCATTACCGTTTGATCTACTTGTATAAGCCCGCGCTTTGGCCGGTCTAAATCTATAATAATAAATACGATTAAAGTAATTAACAAAGAAACCAATACTATGGGCACAATCATTCGCTTACCACTTAGTCCTGCGGAATAACCCATAATGCCGCCAGACGAAATAAAAACAATAAAGAGCAGTATTAATACCACCTCAGGTACATGCATTTGCAATAAAGCATTTCGCTTTCCTTGGCTGTCTATTACATCATTAAGCGATTTTACAAACGCTCCTGTAGTTACAGGCCTTGGGTCAACATTTGTGGCTGCGATAGCCAATGACCATAACTGACGCTGTAGGTTGGCTATTTTATTATTGTAGTCGTTACGCTGCGCGTGTTTGGTTAAATCTAATTGGCCTATAGCAACTCGTAAGTCTACATACTCTTTAAATAATTCATTGGCTTGTTTTTTGTATTCTTGTGGCAGTAATTCAACCCGTAATATGGCTGTGCCGATTGTGTTTGCTTCATCTATTAACGCCATGCTGCGGTTATCATACCGTTGCATCGACATGCTAAATGTAAAACCCAGTAGTAATGCTAACAAACCTAATATACTGCCCTGAATAGAACCCGTTAGCGTCTTAACCTCACTGTCGGTTCTGCCTTGAATAAACCGCCCTGCTCTAAAGCCTATTTCGTTAAAAATAACGATCGCAATAAACAATGTAACTGCAATTAATACACTGCTGTATCCATAAAGTAATTCATCTTCGAACATAATTTAGTAAATTCCACTGGCCATTATTTGGGTGTACTTTTTAAAGCGTACTCAACAAAGTTATACTTTAAAGATACGGTAAATTTAAACTGGAAGTAAGTAAAATTAAGTTAAGGGCTGATTCACCAACCTGCCTTAACGCTAAACATTATAGTCGTGATCGCCTCGTCTTTTCATTTCACTCATAACCAGCTCAACCATTTGTTGTTTTATTGCTGCTTGCTCTGATTTTAACTCCCCTAATTGCCGCTCTAGTATATCTATTTGCTCTTGTTGTTGTGAGTTTTTATATTTTTTAGACCCTAAATGCTCAACATCAATAGCTAAACTAGCATCACTTTTATTTGGCTCATTTGCGGTGCTATTTATGGTTAAACTGCTTTGAATTGGACTTTGTTTGAGTTTGTTAATTTGCTCTTGCAATGCAATAACCCGCCCTAAAAAGTGCTTATACACTTTTTCTAGGTTTTTATATTGATCGCCAAACGTTGCGTTATCTTCCCTGTACTTTTGTGCTTTAGTGTCTAAGAACTTTGATAAAACATATTTTGGCTCAGCCTCTGTCTCACCTTCAGCAAGTTGCTTATCTGGTTGTGTTAAAGGCTGAGTATTAAGGCTGTATGCATGGTGTAAAGGGGGCGCTGGTGAAATCTTCATTACTTTATCCCTAAAATAGCTTTGTCACTATTATAGGTATCGACCTAACATTAAAATTCTTGAGTAACGTTTACAGGCTGGCTAAAAGCAAAAAGCCCCACTTTATGAAAGCAGGGCTTAAGTAATTATTACTTAAAATAATATTACGACTCAATAGCCAATAACTCAACTTCAAATATAAGCAGTGATGCCGGTGGAATGCTGCCCACACGTTTTTCACCGTAAGCCAGTTGATGCGGTACATAAAGTAGGTATTTATCGCCGGGGCTCATAAGTTGCAGACCTTCGGTCCACCCTTTAATAACTTGATGTAAACCAAAGCTAATAGGGGCTTTACGCTCAACTGAGCTGTCAAATACTGTGCCGTCTATTAACGTACCGTGGTAATGCACATTAACCATGCTTTTGGGGTTAGGCTTGTCATCGCTTTGCCCTTGGTGCAATACTTTGTACTGCAAGCCTGAAGCGGTCTCTTGTACGCCATCTACTTTTGCATTAGCTGCCAAAAAATCAGCTTCTATTTGCGCGTTAATACCCACTTGTTGTTTGGCTTTTTTGCTGTTTTTAAATATTAAAAAGCAAAATATGGCGATAATTACCGCTAATATTATATTAAGCATAGTTAATTTTTTTCCTCTTCTGGTTCTGCGTCTTTTTCATCTTCGCTATCGCCGTTTACAATGTCTGCAATATCTTTAAGTCGTGCTAAGGCTAGGCCGTTTACTGAGTTTTCAGGATAGTGCCCGTCAACTAAATCGCCAGCTTCTAAATCCATCAGTAAGTTAAGTGCCTGATCTACCGTCTCTACTGCGTAAATATTAAATTTACCAAGTTCAACTGCATTAAGTATTTCCTCATCTAACACTAAGTTAACTTGGTTAGATTTAGGAATGATCACGCCCTCTTCGCCAGTTAAACCGCGCATTTTACACAGTTTAAAAAAGCCTTCTATTTTTTCGTTTACGCCACCAATAGCTTGTACATCGCCATGTTGGTTAATTGAGCCTGTAAGCGCAATTGATTGACTCAGTGGTAAACTAGTAATAGCCGAAATTAACGCGCATAACTCGGCAAGTGACGCGCTATCGCCATCTATGTAGCCATAACTTTGTTCAATTGCAATATTTGCACTGAGCGTTAAGCTAAAGTGCTGCGCGTATTTATTGCCTAAATAGCCGGTAAGTAGCATTACCCCTTTAGAGTGAATTGCTTTACCTAGCTCGGCTTCGCGCTCTACATCTAAAACGCCATCGGCACCGGCATAAACTGTTGCCGTAATACGCGCAGGTGTACCAAATGAGGTATCGCCAATATGCAGTACAGTTAAACCATTTACTTTGCCTATGGCTTGGCCTTGCGTGGCAATAAGGGTGTGCCCTTCTTTAATATCACTGAGCATGTTTTCGCTAATTTGCCCAGTACGATACTGTTTACCTTCAATGGCTTCGTCAATATGATGAGCGTCTATAACCGTTAGCTTGTCTTGTTTGGCATAATAACTTGCTTCGGCTACCAGCTCTAACACATCGGCAAAGCGGGCAGAGAGTTTATTATGATGCTCGGCTTGGCGATAACTAAATTTGAGCAAGCGCACCATTGCGGCTTCTGTAGTGGTGCATTTTAAAACGTGCTCGCAATAGTCAGTTACTTTGGTAATAAATTGGTACTGTAATTTATCGCTACTCGGTAAGTAGTAGTCAAAGTCGGCTAGTATTCTAAACAGCTCAGCAAATTCTTCGTCGTACTCACCTATGGTGTAGTACAGCTCGCGCGAGCCTAATAATATTATTTTTACATCTAGCGGAATTAACTGCGGGCGCAACGTAAAACTGCTGCCTACAACGCTATCTTGATACGGTAAGTCATTTTTAATTTGATGGGTTTTAAGCGATAGTTTTAAACCATCCCACACTTGTGGGTTAGCCATTACTTTTTCGGCGTCCATCATTAAATAGCCACCGTTAGCACGATGCAATGCGCCGGCCTGAATTGAGCGATAGCTAGTTATAAGCGAGCCTTGTGAGGTAGCGTACTCAACCTTGCCAAATATGTTGCCAAACGTTGGGTTAGGCTCGTAAACCACAGGAGCGGCGTCGCCTTCTTTAAACTCAACTAAAATATTGGGCGCAAAAAAGTCAGTAAGCATGCCTTTGCGATCAAAGTCTTCTTTGTTTTCTTCGCTTTCGCCTTCATCGTCTAACCACTCAAGCACAGCGTCAATAATTTCTACGCGAATGTCTTTTAAATAACGCAGCACGCCAATATGGCTGGCATATTTATGCTCTAAGTCTTTTAATAAGGGCTTAGTTGCTTGCTCGGCAGTCGACTTTTTAAGGTTACGTAGCTTTTCGGTAGATTCACGTTTCCAGCGCGGCAGCTCAATAAGTGCTTCTATTAATGTGTCTTCGAGTTTTTCAATTCTTTCAAAAAAGGTTTCACGTAGCTCATCTTCAAGGTGCGAAAATTCATTATCGCTTAGCTGCTTGCCACCTATTAATGGAGCAAAGCCTACTACGCCTTTTTCTTCAATAAGCGCCACACTTTGTTCAAGCGCCGCAATTTCTACCGCGGTAATAGCACCGTCATAGGCGTCGTTAAATTCACGGTCTATGGATTTCTTTTTGCGCTGGTACGCAGGGTTGTCAAATGCGGCAGGAAAGGTGTCGAGCACTTCGTCAATAAAAGCATCAATGTCATCGGCAAGCTTTTTACTTTGCCCAGCTTGCATAAACAGTGCGATAGGCTCGCGGTGGTCGTCGTAATTATTTACATACAACCACTCATTAGGCGTTACTCTGCCTTTGGCATGCTCTTTTAGTTTGTCTTTTACTAGGGTAAAACGTCCATGTGCAGCTTCGCCCATTACGTATACGTTATAGCCAGGTAAATCCATACCGAGTGAAAAGTCTAATGCACTTTGCGCCCGTTGTTGGCCTATAAAAGTAAAATGCTCTGGGTATGGGTTGCTCATGCAAGTATGCACGTGGCTAGTAGAAATGCTCGGCGCAAGCTTTGATACAGGTAGTGGCAGTAATTTTTTCGTCATTCTAACTTCTTTGTTTACCAGCGTATTCACTGGCTTTTGGCGTATTAAGTGGCCTGCAGCCACTTAATACTTATATTTAGGGTTGCAAAGCCTTACGGCTAAAATAGATTCCATCACACTCTAAACAAGGTGTTATTTGCGTAGCATGATAAACATCGTAACTATGGTTACAATTCTTACATACTAATGTGCCCATGGCTATCCATTCGCCTACGTGATATATGCCATTGTGCTTAAAATCTTGGCTAAGTGAGTTCCACTCTAGCTGTGTTTTGTCTTCTATGTGCGAAAGCTCATACCATAATGATTCTTTAAGCTCTTGCCATGCAAGCGAATTATAGTGGGTTTCGTGCTCTTGCAAGTGTTCTAAATCGCGCATTAAGTAGTTACGATAAAGTTGATACTTTTCTTCTCCTAAATTTTTAAGTGCCTGCTCAGATTCAACAAATCGTTTTACCGCCTCTTTTAATTCATGATCTTTTACATCTTTTAACCAAAGCGTTAAATCGTTTAGCCATGTTTTGTAGTCAGCCATTTTCTTACTCCTGCAAATTTAGGGCATATTTAGATTTGTAGGTTGAACCTATTAGGGCTGTTAAATCAACCTTTAACCTATGCTTTTCAGCAACTAGCTTACAAAAGTATAGGTTAACCTGCACTGAAAGTTATAATTTAATAAAAGCGTGTTTATGGCGCTATAAATAGCGGTTTATTTGGGTTATCCTAGAGCTAATTTTTTATTAGTCGTAAGAAGTCTGGAACCGTAGATGCAAGAGCAATATAACCCTCAAAAAATAGAGTCAAAAATCCAACGTTACTGGGAAGAAAACAAAGTATTTAAAGTTACGGAAGATGAGAGCAAAGAAAAGTATTACTGCCTTTCTATGTTCCCCTACCCGAGCGGTCGACTCCATATGGGTCACGTGCGTAACTACACTATTGGTGACGTTGTATCTCGCTTTCAGCGCTTAAAAGGCAAAAACGTAATGCAACCTATGGGTTGGGATGCGTTTGGTTTACCTGCAGAAAACGCGGCTATTAAAAACAAAACAGCCCCTGCAAAATGGACCTACGAGAATATTGACTACATGCGTACCCAACTTAAGCAGTTAGGTTTTGGTTATGACTGGGATCGCGAAATTGCCACCTGTCATCCAGAATACTATAAATGGGAACAATGGTTTTTCACTAAGTTGTACGAAAAAGGCTTAGTGTACAAAAAAATGTCGACGGTTAACTGGGATCCGGTAGATCAAACTGTATTAGCTAACGAGCAAGTTATTGACGGTCGCGGTTGGCGTTCGGGCGCTGTGGTTGAGCAAAAAGAAATTCCACAGTGGTTTATTAAAATTACCGACTACGCACAAGAACTACTTGACGATTTAGACAAGTTAGAAGATTGGCCTGAACAAGTTAAAACCATGCAGCGCAACTGGATTGGTCGCTCTGAAGGGTGTGATATTGAATTTAAACGCACTGATAACAACGAAACATTTAGCGTTTATACCACGCGTCCAGATACCTTTATGGGTGTGACTTATGTAGCGGTTGCTGCAGGCCACCCAATTGCTAAAGAAGCGGCTAAAAATAGCGATTCTGTGGCACTGTTTGTTGAAGAATGTAAAAACAACAAAGTAAGTGAAGCCGACATGGCAACCATGGAGAAAAAAGGCATAGCAACTGGCTTTTTTGCTACTCACCCACTTACTGGTGAGCAAGTACCAATTTGGATCGCTAACTTTGTACTAATGCATTACGGCTCAGGCGCGGTAATGGCAGTGCCTGCACACGACCAACGTGACTTTGAATTTGCAACAGCCTACGGCCTTGATATTAAACAAGTGATTGCGCCAGTTACGGGCTCTGACCTTGAAGTAAACCTAAACAAAGAAGCGTTTACCGATAAAGGTGTATTGGTTAACTCGGGTGAATTTGACGGCCTTGATTTTGACGCGGCATTTAATGCCATTGCCGATAAGTTAGAAGCCTTGGGTGTGGGCGAGCGTAAAGTAAACTTCCGCCTGCGTGATTGGGGCGTAAGCCGCCAACGTTACTGGGGTTCACCAATTCCAATGCTTAGCGACGAAGACGGTAACGAACTTGCTGCAACCGACGAGATGCTGCCAGTACGCTTACCAGAGGACGTAGTAATGAATGGCGTTACATCGCCAATCAAAGCTGATCCTAACTGGGCAAAAACCACCATGAATGGCGCACCAGCGTTTCATGAAACCGATACCTTTGACACCTTTATGGAATCGTCTTGGTATTACGCTCGTTACTGTAGCCCACGTCATGACGAAGGCATGCTAGACCCAACAGCGGCTAACTATTGGTTACCAGTAAACCAATACATAGGCGGTATTGAACACGCTATTTTACATTTATTGTACTCGCGCTTTTTCCATAAACTATTACGCGACTTTGGTTTAGTTGATTCAGACGAGCCATTTGACCGCTTACTTTGTCAAGGTATGGTATTAGCCGAAACGTTTTATCGTAAAGATGAAAAAGGGGCTGATATTTGGATTTCGCCAAGCGACGTAAATACCGAAACAGACGACAAAGGCCGCGTAACTAAAGCATGGCATAAAGTTGATGGTAACCCGGTGTTTTCATCTGGCATGAGCAAAATGTCAAAATCGAAAAATAACGGTATTGACCCACAGCATGTTATTGCACAATACGGCGCCGACACTGTACGTTTATTTATGATGTTTACAGCACCACCAGAGCAAACGCTAGAATGGTCTGACGCGGGTGTTGAAGGGGCACATCGCTTCTTAAAACGTGTGTGGAAATACGCGGTTGATGTTAAAACAGTTGGTTTTCAACCACTCAATAAAACAGCATTAAATAACGAGCAAAAAGTACTGCGTCGCGATTTACACAAAGCAATTGCTAAAGTGAGTGATGATGTTGAACGTCGTCAAACCTTTAATACTGCTATTGCGGCAATTATGGAGCTGTCTAATAAACTATTAAAAGCACCGTTAAATAGTAAGCAAGATGTAGCGATAGCTAACGAAGCGCTTGAAGCAATGCTTATTATGCTTGCACCTATTACGCCGCATTTGTCGCACCAATTATGGCAAGAGCTAGGTAAAGAAGGCGATATAGTTAACGCTTCATGGCCAGAGGTTGATCAGTCGGCTTTGGTTGAAGATGAAAAGTTAATTATTATTCAAGTTAACGGAAAACTACGCGCTAAACTAACCGTTGCAGCCGATGCCACAAAAGAGCAAGTAGAAGCACTCGCTTTTGAACAAGCAAGCGTAACTAAATACACTGACGGCGTTACCGTTCGTAAAGTTATTTACGTACCGGGTAAACTGCTTAATGTGGTAGCTAATTAATATGGCCGCTTTTAACGCCATTAAAAACGGACTAGCCTTAGTGCTAGTCTGTTTTTTATTAACTAGCTGTGGCTTTCATTTAAAAAAAGCCTCTAGCTTGCCAGACGATCTAAAACAAATAACCCTCATTGGCGACGATGAAAAGTCAGCGTTATTTAGCGCCTTAAAAAGTGAGCTTATTGCCAGTGACGTTAAACTAGTTGCGGCTAGTAAAAAGTCGGCACAGCTTTATTTATTTAAAGATCAGCTTGAACGTCAAACCTTGTCGTTGTTTCAAAATGGCCAAGTAGCAGAATACGAACTTACTTACAGTGTTGCGTTTGTGATCAATCGTCCTAATGCTGAGCCAATAGAAAAGCGCTTTGAGTTATATCGTAATTATCAAGACGATCCTGACAATGCATTAGCCAAAGCAAAAGAGCTTGCACTCCTTATTAGCGAAATACGCCAACAAGCTAGTCGTCGTATTCTTAGAGAGTTGTCGCAACTATAATGCGCTGTTACGCTAATCAATTACCGAGTGAACTAAAAAAAGGCTTAAAACCCTTTTACTTAGTGTTTGGTGAAGAGCCTTTTCAAGAAGCGCAATGTGTACAACAAATTCGCGCAATTGCTAAAGAGCAAGGCTTTGATGAAGTAATTAAATTTACTTTAATGCAAGGTTTTGATTGGCAAGAAATTATAGCTCAATATCAAAGTATGTCGCTGTTTAGCGCCCGCACTATTATTGAGCTTGATTTAAACCAGCAAAAGCCAGGAATTATTGGCAGCAACACGTTTAAAAAAATTATTGAGCTAATAAACCCCGATACCATTTTAATTATTAAAGGCGCTAAAGCCAGCCAAGACGTACAACGCAGTGCTTGGTTTAAAGCGCTTGATAAACACGGTTTATTTGTACCTTGCTATCCGCTTACCGGTACGCATGTAAAGCGTTGGTTAGATGAGCAATGCCAGCGTTTATCTCTTAATATGCAAAATGAGGCAAAGCTGAGTTTAATTAGCGCCACTGAAGGTAATTTACTGGCGTGTTTTCAAGAACTCGAAAAACTCTCATTACTACACGCCAATGCGCTCATTACACAACAATTAGTAATGCAAGGGCTATTAAATCAAGCCAAGTTTGATATTTTTGATTTAAGCGACGCACTATTAAACGGCCAAGCTAAACAAGCAATAAAAGTGCTGAATAAACTGGCCAGCGATAACACCGAAGTGGTGAGTATTTTATGGGCAATAACCAAGGAGCTTAACACCTTAATTGATGTGCAAATTGGTTTACTTAATGGCGAGCCCATTGCTAATTTATTTAAGCAAAAAGCAATATGGAAAAACCAACAAGCGCCAGTACAAAGTGCTATAAACAGGTTAAGTATTCATACCCTTGAGCAAATTAGCTCTGAGCTTGCAATATTTGACGCCAGCTACAAACAAGGTAACTTAATTGCGCCCTATCAAGCACTCGCGCATATTTGTATTAAGTTTTGCCAACCGCTGAATATTTCGCTGCCATGTCATCCTGTTAATTAAAATGCAGAATTTAACATGATCGCAATTTTTGGTGGCACTTTCGACCCCGTTCATTTGGGGCACATTAATATGGCAAAGCAATGCGTAAATGCACTTAACTTAAATACGTTGTACTTTATGCCTTGCGCACTGCCCGCCCACAAAATGGCTCCTGGCATTAGCACCGAGCACCGAGTAGCTATGCTCAATGCAGCAATTGCGCCTTACCCTTTTTTTCAACTCGATTTAAGAGAGTTGCACCGCACTGGGCCTTCTTATTCTTTATTGAGTTTACAAGAATTAAGAGCACAGCATCCAAACACGCCAATTGTGTTTTTAATTGGCATGGACTCGTTTAATAACCTCGATAAATGGTATCAGTGGCAAGCAATCACGCAACTTTGCCATATTGTGGTGTATCAACGCCCTGGGCAGCAATGTGCTGTTAGTGGCCATTTACAGCATTATATGCAACAAGCGCAAGTTAATAATGCAAAAACCCTTTCACATACGGTTGCCGGTAAACTTTATTTTTTACCCGGTGAAATGCTCGATGCAGCATCGAGTAATATTCGCCAACAACTTAAAAATACTAATAAAAAGAATGAACTATTACCCGATGCAGTGAGTCTGTATATAGAGCGCCATGCGCTTTACCAAAATGATGATAATACTAATTAACCTTGACAAGTGAATACTCTGCAAGAGTCATTGGTATAAAACCCCTAGCATGTTAAAATGCACGCTATTAAATTTAAAATTGAGACAAAACCTTGGATTCGAAACAACTACTCGCTTTTGCAATAGATAAAATTGAAGATATGAAAGCACGCGATGTGATTCATATTGACGTAACAGCAACATCAGACATTACAGACTACATGGTTGTATGCTCTGGCACATCTAAACGTCATGTTCTGTCAATTGCTGATAATTTAGCAAAAGAGGCTCGCCACGCAGGTGAAGAACCTTTAGGTTATGAAGGCCAAAGCGACGGTGAATGGGCATTGGTTGATTTAGGTGATGTGGTTGTACACGTGATGCAAAACGAAGCACGTAGCTATTACGATCTAGAAAAACTGTGGGGCTAGTAATAAACACCCACTTATTTTAGACAGGCTTGGAAGTAACACGTGAAAATACAAATGATTGCCGTTGGTACAAAAATGCCAGCTTGGGTAGAAACCGGATTTACAGAGTATCAACGTCGTTTTGCTAAAGATATGGCACTTGAACTGATTGAAATCCCAGCCGGAAAACGTGGTAAAAATGCAGATATAAAACGCATTTTACATATTGAAGGTGAAAAAACCTTAGCAGCTATTCCTAAAGGCAACCGTATTGTTACTCTAGAAGTAACAGGTAAACCACTTGATACCCACGAACTTGCTAAAAACATGGAAAAATGGCAACTCGATGGCCGCGATGTAAGTTTACTTATTGGCGGTCCTGAAGGACTTGCACCAGAGTGTATTGCTGCCTCTGAGCAAAAATGGTCGTTATCTAACTTAACTTTACCGCACCCTTTGGTGCGTATTATTGTTGCTGAAAGCCTATACAGAGGCTGGAGCTTAAATAACAACCATCCTTATCATCGCGAGTAATCCTTGCCATGTTAAAACAAAGACCCACTATTCGCGACCATTCAGCAGAGGCAAACTTATTTGCACGGCGTGCGTTTGTGGGTTTTATTTTTATATTAGCTCTAATTGCTATTTTACTCTCGAATTTATATAAAATTCAGGTAGATGATCATCAAAACTACCAAACTCGCTCCAACGACAACCGTATTAAAGTTATTCCAATTGCGCCTAACCGAGGTTTAATTTACGACCGCAATGGCGTATTACTTGCCGAAAACAAACCCGTTTATAATCTTGAGGTTATTCCTGAAGATGTTGCAGACCTGCCGCTATCGCTTGAACAAGTAAGTAAAATAATAACCATAAGCGAGCAAGAAAAAACCGACTTTTTAGACGATATAAAACATACGCGGCGTTTTAAAAGCCAAGTACTAAAAGCACGTTTAGATGAAACAGAAGTTGCTAAATTTTCAGTAAACCAACATAAATTTCCGGGCTTTAGTATTGAAGCTCGCCTCGCCCGCTATTATCCGTTTGGCGATACCCTTACCCATGCACTGGGCTATGTGGCTAAATTAAACAGAAAAGAGCTAAATAAATTAACTCAAGAAGATCAAGCTACAAATTATCGCGCCACTCACGACATTGGCAAACTCGGCATCGAAAAGTATTACGAAGAACTCTTGCATGGCCAAGTGGGCTCGCAGCATGTTGAAGTTAATAATCGCGGTAGAATAATTCGCACTTTAAGCATGCTCCCCCCGCAACCAGGGAGCGACTTAGTACTCACACTCGATATTGGTTTACAGCAAATTGCCCAACATGCGCTTAAAGATATGCGTGGTGCTATTGTCGTTATGGACGCTAAAGATGGCGGTGTACTTGCGCTTTATTCTAACCCTAGTTACGACCCTAATTTATTTGTGCACGGCATAAGCAGCAAAAACTATAAAGCCTTACTAAACCCAGACCGCCCGTTAATTAATCGTGCAACTCAAGGTCGTTATGCACCTGCCTCTACTGTAAAACCACATATGGCTATTTTAGCCCTAGAAGAGAATATAGTCAGCGAAAGTACTTCTATGTGGGATCCTGGTTTTTTTCAAATTCCAAATGTAGAGCATAAATGGCGCGACTGGAAACGTTGGGGTCATGGTCATGTTGATGTATACAAAGCAATTGAAGAGTCGTGCGATACCTATTTTTACGATGCAGCTTATCGCTTAGGTATTACTAAAATAAGTAACTTTATGTCGCGTTTTGGCTTTGGTGAACTCTCTGGTATTGATATTCATGAAGAAACTACGGCAATACTGCCCTCAAAAGAGTGGAAAGAAAATCGCTTTAAAGAGTCATGGTGGCGTGGTGACACTATTTCTGTAGGCATAGGCCAAGGCTATTGGACCGCCACTCCAATTCAGATTGCAAATGCGACAAACATTTTAGTAAACCGTGGTATTAACCATCCGCCACATTTAGTGCAAGTCGTTAAAAAAGATAACGACATTATACAAATCAATAATGAAGAAAAGCCCCCTGTAATATTAAAAAACCCTCATCATTGGCAAATTGCTTTAGATGCAATGCACAACACAGTAAAAAAAGTATCGGGTACTGCGCATAAAGCATTTAAAGGGACTAATTATGACTCTGCTGGTAAAACGGGCACAGCACAAATAGTAAGTATTGCTCAAGGCGAACGCTACGATGCTGATGCGTTAAAAGAGCGACAACGCGACAACACTATTTATATTGGTTTTGCACCGTATAACGATCCCAAAATTGTAGTGTCTGTAATATTAGAAAATAACCATGGTGGTGTGCAAATTGCCCGGCAACTTATGGATTACTACTTTGCAGCCAACCCCGTTAATCTTGCAAGGAATAACATCCCATGACCGCTTTGCACGATAAACGCTCAATTTGGATGCGCCTACATATAGACTTACCCTTATTTATTGCGCTGCTAATAATGATGGTCGGTAGTATCACTATTGTGTACAGCGCCAGTGGCCAAGACAACGCCATGATGATCCGCCATATTACGCGTATGGGCGGTGCAATTGTAGCTATGTTCGTATTAGCGCAGCTATCTCCTGCTACTTTAAAGCGCTTAGTTATACCGCTTTATTGCTTAGGGCTATTAATGCTGGTTGGAGTGTTATTATTTGGAGTGAGTTCTAAAGGTGCTCAGCGCTGGCTAGACTTAGGTATCACTCGCTTTCAACCATCTGAATTAATGAAGCTTGCAGTCCCCATGATGGTTGCTTGGTATATAGGACGTAATCACTTACCCCCTCGCCCACTGCATTTAATTATTGGTTTTGTAATTATGATGCTACCGACGCTACTAATTAAAGAGCAGCCCGACTTAGGCACTTCTATATTAATTGCCAGCTCAGGTGTTTTTGTATTGTTTTTATCGGGTTTGAGCTGGCGTTTAATTGGTTTTTTAAGCTCTATCGTAGCACTCGCTGCATGGCCTTTTTGGCACTATGGTATGCACGATTATCAAAAGCAACGAGTACTTACTTTTTTAGATCCTGAAAGCGACCCGCTTGGCTCTGGCTATCATATTATTCAGTCTAAAATTGCGATTGGCTCTGGTGGCATTGAAGGTAAAGGTTGGTTACAGGGTACGCAATCGCAACTTGAATTTTTACCAGAGCGCCATACAGACTTTATATTTTCGGTGTTAAGTGAGGAATTTGGCTTATTTGGGGTGTGTATTTTACTCAGTTTATATTTATTTATTATTGGCCGCGGTTTATACATTGCCGTTAATGCACAAGATGCCTTTGGCAAGTTATTAGCTGGCTCACTTACACTGACATTTTTTGTTTATGTGTTTGTAAATATAGGCATGGTATCGGGTTTATTACCCGTTGTAGGTGTACCGCTTCCACTAATAAGTTATGGTGGTACGTCTATGGTGACGCTGATGGCCAGTTTTGGCATTATTATGTCTATTGCAACTGATAAAAGGATGCTTTTAAAATAATGCAATTTTATACTCGATTTTTTACTATCAGCTTTGTCCTAATACTTTTAAGTGCTTGTAGTAGCTCAAATAACACCCCAAGCAGTCGCTACAGCATGCGCCATGATGCTGCACCATTACGTGCGCCTACCACATTAGAAATGCAAGACGCTGTAGTGGTTAAAGTTACTAAAAGTGCCAGCGCAAGCCGGCCTTATACCGTATTAGGTAAAAGTTATACGCCTATGCTTGACGAGACTGGTTATGCAGAGGAAGGCATTGCATCGTGGTACGGCCGTAAATTTCATGGTTATCATACTTCAAATGGCGAAATATACGATATGTTTGCCATGACCGCCGCTCATAAAACACTGCCCTTACCTAGCTTTGTAAAAGTAACAAATACCAGTAATAATAAATCTGTCATTGTGCGCGTAAATGACCGTGGCCCATTTCATGAAGATAGAGTGATTGATTTATCCTACGCAGCCGCATACAAACTAGGTTATTACACCCATGGTACAGCCAAGGTTAAGCTTGAAGCAGTTACGCTTGACAATTCGACTGCGCATTTAACCTATATTCAGGTAGCAGCAGGTAGTACACTAGCAAATATTGAAGCACTGGCTAGTCGTTTACGCCTCGATTATAAATTACCCACTAATATCGTGCAAAAAGACGATATTTTCAGGTTGCATTTAGGGCCAATTAAAGACGCCCAGCATGCACAGCAAGTATTAACACAATTAAAACAAAACCAATTTAAAAACGCGTTCTTGCTTTACACTCAGTAAGACTAATACCCAAACCACCCCAAGATGCAGAATTCAGCGTTGCACTGGGACTTAATATCTAGGCGTTACTTTGCTGAAATGGTAATCCCTTTTAAAAAGTAACAACACAGAGAGTAAGCTCCAGTGAAACGCCCTGGAGGTTGGTTTAAAAACGATTTATACTGCGTTATTGATTTGAACAATAGAGTGACTATTATTTGTAATCAATGCCTTGCCTAAATCGTTTTTAATTCCAACGACGCCCGCATCTAGGGGTAGTTTGGGTATGTGAATGGGCTAACGCAAATCTTTAACTTTAACCATTAATGAGTATGATGAAATCTATTAAACATAAAATTCTCAACGGGGTATGCGGCCTAGTTTGTTCTGCCGCCGTATTTTCAGCCACCGCACAAATTATTCCAGCACCTCCTCAAGTTAATGCTAAAGGTTATTTTTTAGTAGACTTTACAACTGGTAAAGTTATTGCCCAAGGTGAAGCTGATACAAAGTTAGCACCTGCTAGTTTAACTAAAATGATGACCAGTTATGTTATAGGCACAGAAGTTAAAGCCGGTAATATTGCACCTACCGACATGGTTACGGTTAGCGAAAAAGCATGGGCTAAAAACTTTCCAGAATCATCTAAAATGTTTATTGAAGTAGGTAAACAAATTAGCGTTGATGACCTAAACCACGGAATAATTATTCAATCAGGTAACGATGCCTGCGTTGCTATGGCAGAGCACATTGCCGGTAGCGAAAGCGCTTTTGCTGATTTAATGAACGCCCACGCTGCAAAATTAGGCATGAGCAACACTCACTTTATTAATAGCCACGGCCTTGATACCGACGCGCACTATACAACACCGCGTGATATGGCAACACTTGGCGGCGCACTTATTCGCGATGTACCCGATGAGTACGCACTTTATAAGAAAAAGTCATTTACTTATAACGGCATTAAACAATACAACCGCAACTCATTATTATGGGATGAAAGCCTAGACGTAGACGGTATTAAAACCGGCCATACATCAGATGCAGGCTACAGCTTAGTAACCTCTGCAACTAAAAACGATATGCGTTTAATTGCCGTTGTTATGGGTACTTCAAGCGAGCGCGCACGTAAAGAAGAAAGCAAAAAGTTACTTAACTATGGCTTTCGCTTTTATGAAACAATTACACCGTACAAAGCAGGCGATAGCTTTGCAGAGCAACGTATTTGGATGGGTAATAAAGAAAATGTTTCTTTAGGTATTTTAGAAGATACCCCTATTACTATTCCACGTGGTCAGCATAAAAATTTAAAAGCGAACTTTAAATTAGATAACACGCTTGAAGCGCCATTAGCTAAAGGCACTAAAGTAGGTACTTTATTTTTACAACTAGAAGGCGAAGATATTGCACAATATCCGCTAGTTACACTTGAAGAAGTGGAAGAAGGTAGCTTCTTTAGTAAAATTTATGACTACTTACGTTTACAGATTATGCAATAGCCGCATAAAACAATATTAACGCCTCTGCTATGAGGCGTTTTTTTTTGCTTGAAAAATGCTAGAATGCGCCCCATATAAGTCAATTATGTTGAGTTGTAACTTTTTTGGCACAGCCAAACAAGCTTAACTCAGATTGCCATTAGCCCAATAGTATTAAGCTTAGGGTTTGCCACTTAGCAAAATTAAGCCAACACTTTTTTGTATGAGGAGTCACTGTCGTGGTTCAACCAGTTAAAGATACTAAATTTGATGAGTATTTAGAGTTCCCTTGCCCGTTTACATTTAAAATAATGGGTTTAGCCAATGTAAACTTAACGGATCAAATTTTAGCTAAGTTACAAGTTATTGCACCTGGCGACTATGCCCCAAAAGTAAAACCAAGTAGCAAAGGTAATTACGAATCAGTTTCGCTTGTTGCAACCGTTACTAGTGGCGCTCATATTGAAGAAATTTATAACGTGATCAGTAATCTAGATGACGTACGCCACATGCTTTAAGCCATAATTGAGATTTGTTGTGAAAGAAAACACCTTAATCGTGCGCCAACTTGGCCGACAGCGTTACTTGCCAATTTGGCAGAAAATGCAAGACTTCACCGATACCCGCGACGACGATAGCGCGGATGAAATTTGGTTAGTAGAGCACGAAAGTGTATTTACTCAAGGCCAAGCAGGTAAAGACGAGCACTTACTCGCACCCGGCGATATAGAAGTGATTAAAGTTGATCGCGGTGGGCAAGTAACCTACCACGGCCCCGGCCAGCAAATGATGTATGTACTATTTAACTTACGTCGTTTAAAAATTGGTGTACGCGAATTAGTTACTTGGCTAGAGGAGTGTATTATTGAATCCCTCGCCGAGTACGACATTCAAGCATACGCCAAAGCCGATGCGCCCGGTGTTTACGTTAACGACAGTAAAATAGCCTCTTTGGGTTTACGCGTTCGTCGTGGTTGCTCGTTTCATGGCTTAGCATTAAATGTTAACATGGACCTAAGTCCATTTTTACGCATTAACCCATGTGGTTATGCAGGCATGAATATGGTGCAAACTAAAGAATTAAAGGGTCCTCAAAACCTAGAAACAGCAGGTGCAGGACTGGTAAAACACATGATTAAAAAGCTTAATGCAACACAGGTTAAGCATACTGAAGGGTTTGAAAACGAATGAATAAACCAGTCAAGATGGAACCAGGTGTAAAACTACGCGACGCAGCAAAAATGGCGTTGATCCCCGTAAAAGTTTTACCAACAGAAAAAAACGAAATGTTACGCAAGCCAGAGTGGCTAAAAATTCGCTTACCTAAATCAACAGAGCGTATTGAGGGCATTAAACAGGCGATGCGTAAGCATGGGCTGCACTCGGTATGCGAAGAGGCTTCGTGCCCTAACCTATCTGAATGCTTTAACCACGGTACAGCTACCTTTATGATTTTAGGTGCAATTTGTACTCGTCGTTGCCCATTTTGTGATGTTGCCCATGGTCGTCCATTAACACCTGATGCAACTGAGCCTGAAAAACTAGCGCTTACAATTAAAGACATGAAGCTAAGCTATGTGGTTATTACCTCGGTAGATCGTGATGATTTACGTGATGGCGGCGCGCAGCATTTTGCCGATTGTATTCGCGAAATTCGCAAGCACAGCCCAAATATTACTATTGAGATTTTAGTACCCGATTTTCGTGGCCGTATGGACCGCGCACTCGAAATACTAATCGAAACCCCACCAGATGTGTTTAACCATAACCTAGAAACTGCGCCGCGTTTATATAAGCTTGCGCGTCCAGGGGCTGATTACAAATGGTCACTTGAGCTACTGCGTCGCTTTAAAGAAGCGCACCCAGAGATTAAAACTAAGTCTGGTTTAATGGTTGGTTTAGGTGAAGAAATTAGCGAAATAGAAGAAGTACTTCGCGACTTACGTGCCCATAACGTTGATATGCTTACAGTAGGCCAATACTTACAGCCTTCTAAGCACCACTTACCAGTAAAACGTTACGTGCCACCTGCTGAGTTTGATGCACTAAAAGCCTACGCTGATGAAATTGGCTTTACTCATGCAGCCTCTGGCCCATTTGTGCGCTCTAGCTACCATGCTGACCAACAAGCGGCTGGTAAAGAAGTAAAATAAGTCGTTTTTATAAATTAAGCAAGCCGTTAGTGATCAATAGTCATTAACGGCTTTTTTGTTGCAGTTTATTACCCATAAGTAATAAGGATAATTGAATTATTTTAATTTTTAATTGCTTTTCTTCTAAGCTGAAATGAAATATTATCGTTTAACTCGAGCCAACTAAAGTCCTTATTCCAAGCCTGCTTAAAGCTTTCTCCGCCTTGCGAATTATCCAGGATTTCTTTTAAGTCAAATATTTTGGAGAAATTATCTTCGTTTACGTCGTAACTTGACCACCCCCTAACTCCCAAGTCAATATGCCCTAGAAAGCTCGATTTAAACTCGTTAGCTGCGGCCACAAAATCCCCGTTGCCATTTAATTTTTCAGATATAAGACTTTTCTCTTTATCACTAATTGAACCTGTAACTTCTAGCTCACCTAATTGACTGATTGATATACCCCAATCTTTATTCGCTAATGATGGTTGTCCAGCCGCTATTTCAGTCATAATATTGTCATACTGAGTAAACATTTTTTCAACCGAGTTAGAAACTTCACCACCCGGCATATAAAGATTAACAGTAGCTATTCGAATATTATTTAACGCTTTTTCTTCTGCTTCCCTTGTTGATACAACATTATTTGTTATTATTTTCATTGACTTATTATAAGTCGGCTCTGGCTCTTTAGGCTGATCTTTATGATATATATCCTTAGCTAGTCGCTCCATTTCACTATTTAATTGCTCTTTACCATTTGCAGGTTTATTAACTTTTACTTCTGAACCGTTCGATATAAACTGCGATGCTAAATTAGTATCATTTGAATTAACTTTCATATCATTTTCCTTGTTCGTTATTACTAGCTATCGGCAGGTTACTATCTTGCTTTAGTTGCTTGTATGGCCAGTGTTGGTAACTTAGGTAAAATAAACTGCCGAATATTTTCCTCCTCTCTAATCATTACTACATATTAATGGCCATACAACTGCGATAATTTAATACCTGGTAATGGTGCCTTAGTACTGACTAAAGTTAGATTTAATGTTGGTAGAACATGGTTAAATATATAATGCGCACGCTGCATATGAAACTCCGAGCTGAACAAAATTGCATGGCTGATATTAGCACTCGCTAAAATAGGTTTAGCCAGTAGAGCATTCTCAAAGGTAAAGCGGCTTAATGGAATATCTAAAAATACAACTGTAGGTATTCCAAGCTCAATAAAATAATTATTTAGTGTATCGTTCATGCGCGCAATCAGTGGTATTAAAATGCACGCCAAAACCTCCTGTGCATAATATTTTAGCCTTGGGATTATGCAAATATGCTTGATATGACTGAGCGCATCGGATTTTCGCTATTACTGATAAACGGCTGTCACTACTGTTGGCCGCACCTAAAACTATAATTACCGCATTCATTTAGTCGTCCTTCACCACAAAACGAAGCTATTAAGTTTAAACTATTTTTACTGATCGCAATTTATCGTTAGGTCAATCGGCTTTTACTTGAGACAATCGCGGTAGTTATTTTTAAAACATGGTTCATTATGAAACTATTAGTTCGCAACTTATCTCGTGCTACTTCTGAGCATGACCTTCGTACTTTATTTGCAGAGCACGGTAAAGTGACTACCTGTAACTTAGTACTTGATAAAGAAACTGGCCAATCTAAAGGTTTTGCCTTTGTTGAAATGCCAAACGACATAGAAGTTAAAGGTGCAATTAAAGCCCTTAACCAAGCAACTGTTGATAAAAGCAAAATCCGCGTTAAATTGGCAGATGCTTAATTAGTTAGCCGCGGCTATTATTGCCCTTAATATTATAAACACAGATGTGTTTTATTATTAGGGCAGTATTAATTTAGCCTACATTTATAACACTGCCACAACTAATTTTTGCTCCTTGCTCCCCCTCCTAAGTTCTAAGTTCTAAGTTCTAAGTTCAAAGTTCAAAGTTCAAAGTTCAAAGTTCAATATTGTGCAACAGCTAAAACTTAAGTCTATAAAATTATATCCTGTATAGACACTTTAAAGTTCGCTGTATATAGTCGAGCTATGTATTACCTACCCTCAGTTATTATGACAATTATAAAAACAACCAGCCTTTTTTTATTTCTAACGCTCATAGGTTGCTCAGAGCAAGCTGCAGACACAACTAAACTTGAGAATTCCCAAGAACTTAGTATTAATAATATTAAGCAGCACATTAAAACACTCGCCTCAGACGAATTTGAAGGTCGTGGCCCCCTTACAGCCGGTGAAGTAAAAACGATTGGTTATTTAACTAAGCAATACCAAGCGTTTGGTTTAAGCGGTGCTTATAACGATAAGTACTTACAACCGGTGAAAATGGCAAAAGTAACTGCTGATCAAAATATGCAATTAACTATTGGTGAGCTCACTTTTAGTGCAGGTAAAGACTTTACTGCCCGTACCGAGCAGCTACAAAGCGTTATTGAAGTGCGTAATTCTGACGTGGTATATGTAGGCTATGGTATTAATGCACCAGAATATAACTGGAACGATTATAAAAATCTTGATGTAACAGGCAAAACCGTGGTGGTGTTAGTTAACGATCCTGGCTTTGCAACTCAAGACGACAGCCTGTTTACCGGTAATGCTATGACCTACTACGGTCGTTGGACTTACAAGTACGAAGAAGCGGCTCGTCAAGGTGCTGCTGCCGTTCTTATAGTGCACGAAACTGCACCAGCAGCTTACCCGTGGAGCGTGGTAGAGAGCTCAAATACGGGTACTAAATATACGCTAATTGATGACACCAACAACACCTCAAAACTTCCCGTTATGGGATGGTTACACCTTGAGGCTACCGAGCGCTTATTTAATGCTGCAAACCTTAACTATCAGCAATTAAAACAACAGGCTTTAAATGCTGACTTTAAAGCGCTGCCGCTTAATGTAAAAGCCAACCTGGCTTTTAAAAATGAAGTATCGCATGCAAAATCGCATAACGTAGTAGCACAACTTACCGGTAGCGAACTGCCAGACGAATACGTTGTAATTAGTGCGCATTGGGATCACTTTGGCACTAAACAAACAGATAGCGGGCCTAAAATTTATAATGGTGCGGTAGATAACGCATCAGGTACAGCCGCCACGCTCGAAATTGCCAGAGTAATGAGTAAAATGCATCAACAAACGCCATTTAAACGCTCGATCATTTTTGCCAATTTTACCGCAGAAGAAACTGGCCTAATTGGCTCAGAAGAATTTGCATCTGGTGCGGTGATCCCAACTAAACAAATGGTTGGCTTATTAAATATTGATGGCATGAACGTACTTGACGCTACTGACTATGTTTTACAGTATGGTAAAGGGCTTTCTGAAATGGAAGATTACTTAGCCAAGGCCGCTAAGGCACAAGGTCGAACGGTAAAAATGGATCCTCGCCCGCAAAATGGTTTATTTTTTCGCTCTGATCACTTTTCGCTTTCTAAGCAAGGTGTGCCCAGTTTATTATTTATGAGCCTTGGTGATACCGACCCTGATTACATTACTCATAAGTACCACAAAGAAGCCGATGATTACTCTACCGACTGGTCGCTTGGTGGTGTAGAGCAAGATAGCCAACTGATCATTAATATAGCCACACAGCTGGCTAACAGCAACGATTGGCCAAAGTGGAAAGCAGAGTCTGACTTTAAAACAAAACGTGAGCAAGATAAGCGCTAGCAATTGCGTTTTAAACACACATAAAAAAGCAGCCAATTGGCTGCTTTTTAGTACGTATTATCATTATTTAGTTAGAAATGGGTAGCATTATTGAACTGCTGCAAACTCTTCTTTAGAAAGTTCACCATTACCATCTGCATCTAATTCATCAAATATTTGTGCAAGCTGCGGGTTTGCCTGCGCTTCTGTTTGGCTAATAACGCCGTCGCCATCTGTATCAAATGAGTCGAAGTCTACTGCTGCAAATGCCGCTGAAGATGATGCTAGTGCGATTAGTGCTAATGTCTTATGTAATGTTTTCATTGTGTTATCCTTAAGCTTAAAGCCTGTTTAATAAAAAATAATAAAGTGAAAATCCTTTTCAAAAATCCATATTCTGTAAATTAATGTGCTGAAAATTAATACTCAGCAAATTCTTCTTTAGAAAGCTCACCGTTGCCATCAACGTCAAGCTCTGCAAATTGCTCCATTAACTCAGCAGCAACCGACGCTTCGGCTTGGCTAATTGTGCCACTGCTATCTACATCAAGTGTTTCAAAGTCGGTGCCTGCAAATACTGCAGATGAAGACGCTAATGCCATTAAAACCAGTGTTGATTGTAACTTTTTCATAATTTAATCCTTCAAGTCTATGTAATATAAATGTATTAACTTTCCCGTGAACACTTGAATTTCCTTATTATTCTTTATCAAAGGCTCCCTTGCCTATTTAGGTTGTCTTTGGCAACTCAGAATATTAATTGTGTTGTAGGGCTTGAGGCTTATGCCTTAGAAAATTCTTCTTTAGATAACTCACCATTTTGGTCAGTATCAAGCTCAGTAAATTTACTCATAAGCTCTGCATCTACCGACGCTTCTGCTTGGCTAATTGCACCATTACCATCTACATCGAGTGTGTCAAAATCTGTTGCTGCAAAAGCCGCTGATGAAGAAGCTAAAGCCATTAGTACCAGTGTTGATTTAAATGTTTTCATAATGTAATTCCTTCATTGGGTTATGATTTAAGCTGTTTAACTTTAATCTTGTTTTGCTCAATACAGCTTAGGTATTACAACTTCGGTGCCATGTTTTTAAATCACAATAAAAACAGTTACTTATACTTATTTAAGCCGTTTGAGGGTGTTTTATAATGATTTTTTGTTGCTTTTTAGCAACAGCTGTTTGATGTTAAATAATTAAAGCTTAAAAATCATAAGGTTAACTTTAATAAAAAAGACACAACACAGCGCAAATAAGCCACTACTGGCTGCTTTAAGTTGATTTTGTAATAAACCCACCATGAACAATTTACTTTTTATAAATTATTAAATAAAAAACAAACAATAAGGCATTGAAATTTAATAGCTTTTTATAATTGATTTTATTAATTCAGCATTTATGAAGTGTTTTAAAGTAAATGATACTTTTTGTCGCCATTTGGCGAATGCAGTGCACATTAGGATGTGATTAACAGTGAATTGAAACAAAAAACCGCTACATAATCTTAATGCAGCGGCTTTATTATTTTTACGAGAAGTGGAATTAGTTGTTATTTCCAGCCTTGTAACCAATTTTGTGCGTTTTTTAAATCTCGCCAACTAATTGGGTATTGGCTTTTTGAAATTATTGCCTCAGTAACGCACGCAATCACGTTGCTATCCTCATCGTACTCAACCTCTATAATAATAAAGTGTTTTTCTTTATTGATTGCAGGTACTGCAGTCCACTTACTATTAAGTAGCTTTTTAGGGTTTAGTTTATTCATAAAATTGCAAAGTCCAACCAAGCTGTAAATATGATAAGCCAATACGCGCTAACAATACGTTTAGCTCAACTATTACTGCACTATTAGCTTACCTTTATACATTTGCATTTGGCAGTGAAAGTCGTACTCACCTACTTTAAGCTCGGGTATTTTTAAGGTATTAGCATCGCCCATTACGAGGGTTTTACTTATATCAAGCTGTGGAAATATGACTGTTTCGCTACATGGTGCACTATCTTGGCGATCGAAGTTAAGTGTTAACTCTTTACCTGCAACAACTTTAATTTGCGCCGGCTGGTATATACCGTTATCAACCACTATAACTACCTTATTGTCGTTACTTTGCACTTGCTTTGGCTTAAAAAGCCAAAACCAGTACACAATCGCAATTATGAGTAATGCGCCTAATATATTAATCATCAACATAATTATTACTCCTAAATTAAAGGCTTTGGCTTATGATTTTGCTGGTTTAAAAAAGCGTAATCTATTGGCGTTACTAACAACCGTTAGCGATGATAGTGCCATAGCAGCCCCTGCTACTACTGGGTTAAGCAATAATCCAAAAAATGGATATAACAACCCAGCAGCAATTGGAATACCCGCCACATTATAAATAAAGGCACCAAATAGATTTTGCTTAATATTTAAAATGGTCGCGCTACTTACTGCAATTGCATCTGCAAGGCCGTGTAACGATCCGCGCATTAGGGTTATGTCGCCACTTTCTATGGCTATATCAGTGCCTGTGCCAATCGCAAAGCCAACATCGGCTTGTGCTAGTGCCGGTGCATCGTTAATGCCATCGCCCGTCATACCCACTATTTCGCCCTTTGCTTGGCGTTTTATAACTTCATTTACTTTGTCGTCAGGGAGTACTTCTGCAATAAAGTCCTTTATTCCTACTTTTTTAGCAACTGCTTGCGCTGTTGCTTGGTTATCACCTGTGAGCATGACTAAGTGAATGCCTTTATTTTGCAACCGCTTAATTGCTGCAGCTGAGTCTGCTTTAATAGGATCTGCTACAGCAATAATAGCCTGTAGCTGTTGATTAACTGCAAAATACATTGGGGTTTTTGCTTCACTTGCCAATGTTTGTGCCTGCTCGTACGCATCGTCAATTGCAACATGGTATTTATCCATTAAGGCCTTATTACCAAACAACAGCGTTTGTCCATCAAGTGTCCCTATTACTCCTTTACCGGTAAGTGCATCAAAGTCAGTTACTTTACTCAGCGTTAAGTTTAGCGCTTTAGCATAACTTATTATGGCCTCGGCTAATGGATGCTCTGAACTACTCTCTAGGCTAGCAACGTGCTGCATTACTGTGTTTTCATCGCTGTTATTAAAGGTAATAACATCGGTTACCGTTGGCGATCCTTGGGTAATGGTGCCAGTTTTATCTAAAATCATGGTGGTAATTTTAGAAGTTACTTGTAGTGCCTCACCGTTGCGGATCAGTATTCCCGACTCAGCAGCTTTACCTATGCCCACCATTACCGACATTGGCGTTGCTAAACCAAGCGCACACGGACAAGCAATAATAAGCACTGTAGTGACAGCAACTACCGCATAAGCAATTGCTGGCTCAGGGCCAAAGTTTAACCAGGCAAGCCCAGCAAGTATTGCTATTATCATTACCGTGGGAACAAAAATACCCGAAATAACATCTGCTAAACGACCAATTGACGGCTTTGAGTTTTGTGCCCGCTTTACCATATTAATAATATTGGCGAGTGTTGTTTCGCTGCCTATATGGGTCGCTTTGAATAATAATGTTCCGGTTTTATTAATACTACCAGCGACTACCGTATCGCCTATTTGTTTAGTAACCGGCATAGGCTCACCCGTTAGCATTGATTCGTCAACACTACTACTGCCTTCAAGCACTTCGCCATCTACTGATATTTTTTCGCCCGGGCGCACTCGTACCTGATCACTTTTTACTACGTCGCTAATATCAATATCGCGCTCTTGCCCGTCGCGAATAACACGTGCTGTTTTTGGTTGCAGCCCTATTAAACGCTTTATAGCCTCAGAGGTGCGCCCGCGTGCTTTTACTTCTAATGCTAGGCCTAAGCTTATTAAACCAATGATCATTGCTGAGGCTTCAAAGTACACATGCCTTGCCACCTCTGGTAGTAGGTTAGGGGTAATAACGACTACCATAGAATATAACCAAGCAGTACCGGTTCCCAGCGCTATAAGCGTATCCATATTGGCGGCATGGTTTTTAAATGCTTGCCATGCGCCATTGTAAAATTGCTTACCGGCTACGGCCATCACTGCCAACGTGGCTAAACCCACAATAAACCAAGCTATACGTTGAGTCGTGGTTATTACGTTCATATCGAAAATAAGCCCATAAAGCATTAATGGTGCACCTACGCCTAACGCTAATATCATATTGCGCATTAATTTTTTATAATGCGCGTCATCGGCTTTGGCTTTTTCATCGAGCGCATCTTGCTCTGAGTCATTACTCATGGGCTTTGCTTTATAGCCAATGTTTTCTACCGCTGCAATAAGCGCCGCTTCATCCGCTTGCCCTTCCACTTGTACGGTGCGTTGTGCAAAGTTCATTTCTACTCGCTGTGCACCCGATACTGTTTTTAGCGCTTTTTCTATTTTTGCTACGCAGCTGCCACAATTAGCCCCTTCAATAATAAAGTTTTGTGAGCTGCTGTTAATATTATTACTCATTACGCCTCCGGGTTATTTTCTTCAGTGCTAATGGGGTCAACAAATGACTCTATTAAACTACATATATCAGCGCTAGTTGCGCCATCGGGAGAACTTTGCCACTGCTTAACTGCCGCTTGCATTCGTGTGCGCAGCTTAAGCGTTTCTTGAAAAAGAGCTTCGGTTTCGGCTAAGCGTTTAACTATTAGTTTTCGTGTTAATGGGCATGGGCAGTTTCCTTGCTCCGACTCAGTAATAATGTGCTGAATATCTTTAACAGAAAAGCCCAACTGACGAGCATTGATTATAAACTTTAAACGCTGTTGATCAGTTTTTGTATATTCTTGATAACCGTTACTTACACTACGGACTGGTTTGAGCAACTGCATTCGCGTGTAATGGCGAATAGTGTCGGGTGTAACGCTCATTTTATTGGCAAGTTGTTTAACGTACATAGCTCCTCCGTGATAATTCATAGTTTAAAGCTAAATTCATACCTGTAGTGTAAACCTATGTGTCACACATAGGTCAACTTAAATACTTTAAAAACAACAAAGCCGAATAAATTAACTTTATCCGGCTTTATTGTAGTTAAATATATCTAGGGTAGTTACACGCTAAATGCATTTATAAATAATATTAATCTTCAATATTATCAAGCCCTTTGGTGCCATCTTTTGGTTTGAGCTTATGATGAATGGCTGCTTTAATTAACATATACCCACTAATCGGTGCGGTAATTAATAAAAATATAGTAATAAGTACTTCTTTAACACTCACGCCATGTTCGGTATTTGCAAAGTACACCATAGCGGCAGTTAAAATGTTCGCCATACCTAGGGTAGTTGCTTTAGTTGGGCCATGTAAGCGCATAAAAAAATCAGGCAGTTTAACTAAGCCTATTGAGCCAATTAAAATAAACACGCCACCTAGTAATAATAATATTGATACTATCCATTCACTGATCATTGCTATACCTTATTCGATTATATCGCCGCGAAGTAAATACTTACATAATGCTACTGTGCTTATAAAGCCAAGCATTGCAATTAATAAAGCCGCTTCAAAGTACAACCCCGTGCTCATACTTATACTGTATAAAATAATCAGCGCAATCACGTTTATATACATAGTATCGAGCGCTAAAATACGATCGGGAACCGATGGACCAATTACCAAACGCCATAAATTTAATAGTAGCGCTAATCCAATCATGCTAAATACAATTAATAATACGGTTTCTAACATTGAAATATCTCCTTTAAGGGAGCCTCATAACGCTCTTTTATTTGTTTAATAAGTGCTTGCTCGTCTTTAAGATCAAGTACATGAATAAGCAAATAACGCTGTTTTGGTTGCTCACCTTTATTAAGTGATTCTAAAATAGGATATACCTCAGCGCTCACAGTGCCAGGTGTGAGTGACACGCAGCTTGCCAAAATAGTAATCGGCATTTCATGGGTTAAATCTACGGGTACTTTAACAAATGCTGGGCGCATGTTTTTACTTGGCCCAAGTATTAATACAGCCACTTGTAAGTTGGCCACTATTATATCGTACAGTACAATAAAAACTTGTTTAAAGGCTAATCCGGGCCTTAAAATTAATGGCTGAGGATCGCGAAACGATATAGTAAATAACGGAATAACAATCGCAAATATAGCCGCTAATACCAAGTGCCCTGCAGACACACTATTATTTAATAACAGCCATACTATAAATAAAAATACACTACGAAATGGCGTAGGTAACAATCTAAAACGTGCTTTTAGTCGCATTAAACACCTCCTTTAAGCACGGCATTAATACCACCACTTATGTCGTGTAATTGGGTTGCGGCCTTTATGGTGTACTCACTAATAGCACCACCAAAAACAACTAGCATTACTGAGCAAATAAGTAACCCCACAATAGCAATTACTTGCAATGGATGCGCGTTTGGTGCGTCATTTGGCTCACTACCTGTGTACTTACCTTCCCAAAACAAACTAGTTCCGGCGCGTGCTAGTGCAATAATTAACACTAAACTGGTAATTAAGTAAGCAGGCCAAAATACAAGTGCATTTTCACTATTGAGTGTTGTTTTTAAAATCCAAATTTTGCCTACAAAGCCTGAAAATGGCGGCATGCCTATTACAGTTAATGCTGCAATAATAAATAACGTACCTAATAAAAACGGCTGTTTTACCACTCTACCTGCTACCAATCTGTCGCCAACTTTACCGCGTTGAATAGAAATTATATCGGCGAGTAAAAATAAAGCAGCACATACCAAAGTTGAGTGTACTAAATAATATAGCAAGGCCGCCGTAGCGTTTATGTTTTGTAACGACACTAAAGCCACCAAAGTACCCACCGACACCAGTACTAAATTGGCAGTGATCTTACGTAAATCCTGAGCGGCTAATACCCCTATGGCCCCTACAACTATCGTTGCAATTGCTAAGCCCCATAACCAAGTTTGCGCCATGTGTTCAAGTTCGCCAGCTTGCTCACCAAACATAACGGTATAAACGCGTAGCATGGCGTACACACCAACTTTGGTCATAATCGCAAATAGCGCAGCAACAACTGGGGCGGCACTTGAATAGGTATTTGGTAACCATAAATGTAGTGGCAACAACGCACTTTTTAAAGCAAATACTACTAATAACAATAGTCCACCGGCTTTAGCTAAATAAACATCGTCGCCAGTAAGTAAAGATATTTTTTGCGCCATATCGGCAATATTTAGCGTGCCTAGTACACCGTATAAAATACCTAAACCAATTAAAAACGCACTCGAACCTACTAAGTTTAAAATAACATAGTGCAATGCAGCTTTAGTTTTTTGCTTGCCACCACCGTGCATAAGCAAGGCATAAGAGGCAATAAGCAGCACTTCAAAAAATACAAATACGTTAAATAAATCGCCAGTTAAAAATGCACCATTTACACCTAAAATTAAAAAGTGAATTAGTGGATGAAAAAAACTGCCGTGTTCATCATCGCCTGCACATCCGTACAGCACAACCATTACGCCTAAAAATGAAGTAAGTGTTACCAACAAGCTAGAGAGCATATCTGCAACAAGTACAATACCAAATGGTGCTGACCAGTTACCTATTGCGTATACGTTAATACCTTCGTTGTGTACGGTTATCAGTAATAAAACACTCACTACAAATGTAATAATGGCCATTACGCCTGAAGCCAAACGACGGGCAAATAAGTTTTTACCACACGGTGGTAATAGTAAAATAATAGCTGCTAGCATAGGCAGCAATACAGGAAGCGATGTTAAATGCTGAATCATTTTTTCACCTTGTACTTACTTTTAACAAGGTGACCATCAACATGGTCATTACCTAAATCTGCACGGCCACGTATTGCTAATATAACCACAAAGGCGGTCATTGCAAAACCAATTACAATGGCTGTTAACACTAAAGCTTGCGGCAGTGGATCGGCGTAATCTGCACCTGTACCTAATACAACAGCTTTATTTGTGGTTAGTCGACCCGATGAAAATAAAAACAAGTTAACTGCGTAAGAAATCATAGTTAGACCAAGCACAACTGGAAAAGTACGTGCTCTTAGCAGTAAAAACACACCGCAACTAATTAATACACCCACGCACGACGCGTATAATAACTCCATTAAACATCACCTTCTTTTTGCTCTGCACTTGTGGTCATATCACCTAAGCTTGCTAATATCATCAATGTGGCACCCACTACGGTTAAGTACACACCAAGGTCAAATACAATGGCACTTGCTAACTCTGTTTTACCAATAAATGGAATGTCAAAATAGTCAAACCACGTGGTTAAAAATGGCTTATCAAAAAACCAGCTACCCACACCCGTGAACATAGCAATAGCGATACCCGAGGCAATAATTTTTCGGTAATTAACATCAAAGCGCTCACTGATCCAAGTAGAGCCATGTGCCATATACTGCAAAATAAAGGCAATAGAAGTAACAAGCCCGGCAATGAAGCCGCCGCCCGGCAAATTATGACCACGTAAGAAAATATAAGCCGACACTAACAGTGCAAGCGGGAGTAAGCTTTGCGAAATACTGGCTAATAAAATAGGGTGGCGCTCGCGTGCCCATGAACGGCCATCACTGTCGGTTGCAGGCATAAACAATGGAATTCGCGATAAAAGCTTAAAAATCCCTAGTGCTGCAATACCTAATACGGTAATTTCGCCCAGCGTATCAAAGCCCCTAAAATCAACTAAAATAACGTTAACTACATTGGTACCGCCACCACCGGTTTTGGCATTGGCAATAAAAAAGTCAGAAATAGAATCAAGCGGACGAGTAAGCAAAGCGTAACAAATACTGGCTATAACAACGCCCACTGTCGAGGCAATACTTAAATCACGTAATATACGCAATGAGCTTGATTCTCTTGGGGTGCTTTGCGGTAAGAAAAACAATGCCAACATAAGTAGTATTATTGTTGCCACTTCTACCGTTAATTGCGTTAAGGCTAAGTCTGGTGCCGAAAAGCGGGTAAACACCACAGCTACCATTAATCCCACAATAGATACCATTAACAAAGCGACCATACGCGATCTATGGCTTATCACTGTGGCAATGGCACCTACAATTAACAAGCTAGCACCTATGCCGTTGTGTAAATCAACCGGTGTATTTGGCACACTTCCCGCTAATTTTTGCATTTCGAATAACGGCCAACCAGCAGCTAATAAAATAACGCCCAACATAATAAATACATAACGTTGCAGTGAGCCATTTTCTGTTTTGTTTATTTTATCTTGGCTCCAATCAATAACGCATTGTACTAAATGATCAAACATTTTTTTAGCGTTTAGCGGCGGTAAAGACGCTTGAAATTGAAACAGGTGTTTACGGTTAACATAAATAAATAAGCCGCCAGCAACTGCCATGGCACTCATTAATAACGGTAAATTAAAGCCATGCCAAATGCTCAGCTGATACTCTGGCATTGCTTTGCCCAGTACTGCTAATGAGGCTGCCGATAAAATACCATCAACTACAAAGTGCGGAAACATGCCAACAAGTAAACACAACACCACTAATATTTCGATGGGTACGCGCATATAACGAGGCGGCTCGTGTGGCGTACGCGGTAAATCTATTGGGTCGCCATTAAAAAACACATCGTGGATAAAGCGCGCCGAATAAGCCACGGCAAATGCCCCCGCAATGGTTGCTAAAACTGGGATTAACCACGACATAGAGCCAAGTACTTGCTGATGCAGTGTTTCGGCAAAAAACATTTCTTTTGAAATAAAGCCATTAAGCAAAGGGACACCCGCCATTGCTGCAGCGGCAACCATAGCAAGCGTTGCTGTGTAGGGCATAAAGCGCCACATACCATTGAGTTTACGCATATCGCGCGTACCTGTTTCATGGTCAATAATACCAGTGGCCATAAACAGTGACGCTTTAAAGGTGGCGTGATTAATAATATGAAAAATAGCGGCAACAGTAGCAAGTTCGGTATCTAGGCCAAGCAATAGCGTAATTAAACCTAAATGACTTATCGTTGAATACGCTAATAAACCTTTTAAATCATGCTTAAATAAAGCCACGTATGCGCCAAATAACAAAGTAATTAAACCTGTTAAGGCAACTAATATAAACCACATTTCGGTGCCCGCTAAGGCCGGATAAAAACGCGCTAACAAAAAGATACCCGCTTTAACCATGGTCGCCGAATGTAAATAGGCGCTCACAGGTGTTGGCGCTGCCATGGCATGAGGTAGCCAAAAATGAAACGGAAATTGGGCCGATTTAGTAAATGCACCTAATAACACTAAAACCAGTGCAAGCTCATATAGATCGTGCGATTGAATAATTGCTCTGCTGGCTAAAATTATATCTAGGTTATAACTGCCAACAATGTCGCCAATTATCAGTAACCCACCAAGCAGCGCTAAACCACCGGCTCCGGTAACTGTAAGCGCCATACGTGCGCCCTTGCGCGCCTCTGACTTATGCCACCAATAACTAATTAATAAAAACGAACTTATACTGGTTAATTCCCAAAACACCCATAGCTGAATAACATTATTAGACATAACAATGCCAAGCATTGCGGTCATAAATAACATTAAGTAGCTATATAGCTTTGCCATTGAGTCGTTATTACTTAAATAATAACGAGAATATAAAATAACCAATAAGCCTATGCCCAAAATCATAAATATAAACAGTAAACTTAGACCGTCTAAGCGCAGGGAGAAATCGAGCCCTAAACTTGGGATCCAAGCAGCACTAAAACGAATAGTTTCACCGGCAAGTACCGCAGGCGCATGATATAGAGTTATGCAAAGTGCGATTAATGGTGCAAGCATAGTTAAGCTTGTCGCTTGGTTTCGCGTTAGTTTGCCTGTAAATGCAGAAATAACACTGCCAATTAAGGATAGCAGGGGTATCCAGAGCAAAGTCATAGTAAAGGACCTTTTAAAATCATAAATTTATCAATACGCTATTCGTTATAGTTAATTACCAAAGTGACTTGGGCATTAGCTTTTGTGGTCTGCTTTTTTAACAGCATTAATACGTATAGTTATACTGATAAACGCCGTTTTTGTCTATAGAAAGCGCCTCTAGCTGCATAATTATCAAGCAAATTTATATATAAATTAATGCAACAATATCAACTATGTTCGCTTTTCATACGCCTTAGAGTAAAGACTTTAAAATTTAGCGTGGCGTTATTGAGCGTTCCATGAAGGAGTTAAAACGAGGAAACACTGTAAAATGGGTATTTATGTGTGCTTGCCACAACGCTCTGTATTGCGCCGAGAGAGCCAACTGCTGATATTGCATAATAGACCAAGCTTCACTGGGCTTATAAGCCACGGCCCCTTGCTGGCAGCTCTGGCTTTTATACCAACCTACTGGTGGGGTAGCTTCGCTATTTGCTAAAAACAAATTAGGTGCCACAAAACCACTTTGTGCACACAGCCAAGCTTGCTTCGTTTTTGGTAGCGCGTATTCATCCTCAAAACCATTAAAGTGCATTAACTCATGTAAAAACACCTGGTAACCTGCTTTTGAATTTAATTGCATAATGCCACTGCGCACATTTGCACTTCCCTGCTTGGGCATCATTACTATAAAGTCAAAATCAGTAGGAAGCTGTTTTTTTAGCCTAGCGGTTTGCCAATCGCACTGCGCCATTTTATTTGCTGCACTACTACAATTAATAGCACCGCCAACATAAATCGGTTGTGATAAACAAAAAACCCCAGCACTGGGCTCAGGGCGCTTATTGTATTGCTTTATAAGTTTAGCGAGCTTATATAACCCGCTACGGTGATCGCTCATCATTAACACGTTAAACAAACATTGTTCATCCGCTTTAACCTCTGAACTCAATGATAAAAAACCAAGGCGCTGCATAAACGCTGTGGGCAGGCTGCTATAAGGCTGAGTTGTTTGCAGTTTAAGATGATTTAATGCATCTCCCTCAGGCAATAACCCCTGCTTTGCCAATAATTTAAGATCGCCCCATTGAGATTGAGCTAATAACTCCATCGCTAATGCTTGGCGTTTTGACTCACTCATAGTATGGGTGTTTTTTTGCCAAAATAACTTTGCAGTATCGGTATGGTTATTTTTTAATAATTTAAGTGAATATCTATATTGCGCGGCAGGTATTTTATTTCGCGCTAATGAAGCGAGCGCAATATCAGGGAGTTGCTGTAAATGCAGAGAAAAATAATCAGGAAATAGCCAATAACTTTGTATTATATTGGCCTTGGCATTTAAAACCTGCCAAAAGCCAATACTGTTAGCATGATTACTCGAGCCACGAATTAATAGGCTACACAGTAATACTACCGCTAGTTTATAACGCTTAGCTTTCGTCAACACCTGTCATCAACTCAAGTTCTAATCGCGCATATTTATATTCAATAAACTCATGCACGTTGGTAGCCAGTGCCAGCTTAAAATAATCAGCGGCTAAATTAATATTACCTGCTGCTTGATGCGATTTTGCCAAATAAAAGTAAGCCTCGCATAATCGCTGTGCGTATTCTTGCTCTGATTTAACCCCATCACTAATAACAGATAAAAAATCATGTTCGCTAATATCGCCCAGGTAAAGCGCAATTAACTGATACGCCCATTGCGATTCATCAAGTGCTTTAGCATTGGTTTTAAGCACACTAAGTGCTTTAACTTTATCATCCTGTGCTTGCGCTAAAAAAAGCCATAACACACGGTAAGGATCGTTTGGAGAGCGCGCTAAAAACTCATTAAAATCGTTTTGTGCAAGCTCTGCTCTGTCGCCATAGTACAGTGCAATACCACGATTTAAATACGCATATTCATGTTCTTCGTTAAGCTCAAGGGCTGAATCAAAAAGCTCATAGGCTTTTTCATACTGCTGCATTAAGGTATGTTGAATACCTAAAAAATTATACACCTCGGCTAAATCTGGTTTTAATTTAACAGCACGATTAAAGTCAATTCGCGACAACGTGGTCATGCCTAAACTGTCAAATAATACACCCCGATCATAATAAAGTTTTGCTTGTTGCTCAGGGCTTAGATCTACTCTATTTAGTAGCTCTGAATAACGTGCAATTGCAATTTCACTTCTAAAATCAGAGGCGAGAGGCGCAGTAAAAGGCACATTAACAATCGGCATTGACTCAGCTTTTGAAGTGCTTTGGCACGCGCTTAAAGACAAAATAGTAAAAGATGCCAAGGCTAAATGTTTGAGTGTCATTAAAATCCTTAATACCAAGGTAAGTAGCAAATAAATAAGACATGCGATGTCTAGTAAGGTTCATATTAACTGCGTTTAGCTAATAAATTATTTAACGCTTTAAAATAATGATATCCGTTCAACTTAAGCGCTTAAAATAATTAACTTTAAATTCAATTGCTATAAGCAGTTAGTTTCATTAAAGCATAAAAAAAGGGGCTAAACAGCCCCTTTTTATGTTATCCAGTAAATATAACCGGATTAAGTATTAGCAATTATGCGTCAGTTGGCGCATCAGCTGCAGGTGCTGCAGATTCCATTGCTTCTTTAATACTTAGACGTACACGGCCTTGGCGGTCTACTTCTAGTACTTTAACTTTAACTTCTTGACCTTCAGAAAGGTGATCAGTCACGTTATTAACACGCTCAGTACTAATTTGCGAAATATGTACTAGACCATCTTTACCAGGAAGAATATTTACAAACGCACCAAAATCAACAATACGTACAACTTTACCTTCGTAAATAGTACCTACTTCAAGCTCAGCAGTTAATTGTTCAATGCGGCTAATTGCATTTGCTGCACTTTCGCCGTCTGTTGCTGCAATTTTGATTGTGCCATCATCACCAATTTCAATCGTTGTGCCAGTTTCTTCAGTAAGTTGACGAATTGTTGCGCCACCTTTACCAATAACTTCAGCGATTTTCTTCTGTGGGATCTTCATAGTATAAATACGTGGAGCAAACTGAGAAAGCTCTTCAGACGGTGCAGAAATTGCTTTGTCCATCACTTCTAAGATATGTAAACGTGCAGCTTTTGCTTGTTTAAGCGCAATTTGCATGATTTCTTGAGTGATACCTTCAATCTTAATGTCCATTTGTAGTGCTGTAATACCGCCAGCAGTACCCGCAACTTTAAAGTCCATGTCGCCTAAGTGATCTTCATCACCTAAGATGTCAGAAAGAACAACAAACTTATCGTCTTCTTTAACTAGACCCATTGCGATACCCGCAACAGACGCTTTAATTGGTACACCAGCATTCATAAGTGCAAGTGAAGTACCACACACAGAAGCCATTGAAGATGAACCGTTTGATTCAGTGATTTCAGATACTACACGGATTGAATATGGGAATTCAGTCAATGTTGGCATTACTGCTGCAATACCACGCTTAGCAAGGTTACCATGGCCGATTTCACGACGCTTAGGAGAACCAACAAAACCAGTTTCGCCTACACAAAAAGGAGGGAAGTTGTAGTTAAGCATAAAGTGGTTTTTATGCGTGCCAGTTAAATCGTCGATTAACTGTGAATCACGCTCTGTACCAAGTGTAGCTGTTACAAGTGCTTGAGTTTCGCCACGAGTAAAGATAGCAGAACCGTGAGTACGCGGTAATACGCCAGTCATTACGTCAAGTGCACGAATCATATCTGGTTCACGACCATCGATACGCTTTTCGCCAGCAGCGATACGGCCACGAACGATTTTCTTCTCAAGTGAACCGAAGATTTTACCAATTTCTTGCTTATCTAAAGACTCGCCTTCAGCAAGTTCGCTTGTTAATACAGCAACAACTTCATCTTTAGCTACGCCAAGTGCTTCTTTACGCGCTACTTTATCTGTAATGCGGTAAGCTTCGCCCACTTTATCAGCAGCAATAGACGCTACTTTTTCTTCAAGTGATACGTTTTTAGCTGGTGCAGTCCAATCCCAAGTAGGCTTGCCTGCTTCTGCTTTAAATTCTTTAATTGCTGTAATGATCGCTTGAGCTTGCTCATGGCCATAAACAACCGCACCTAGCATAATGTCTTCTGCAAGTACGTCTGCTTCTGACTCAACCATTAATACTGCGTTATCAGTACCAGCAACAACTAAGTCTAGCTTGCTTTCTTCTAGCTCTTTTAGTGTTGGGTTTAGTACGTATTCGCCGTCGATGTAACCAACGCGAGTAGCACCAATTGGACCACTGAACGGAATACCAGAGATAGCAAGTGCAGCTGAAGTACCAATTAACGCAACCATATCAGGTTGAATTTCAGGGTTAACAGAAACAACAGTAGCAATAACTTGTACTTCGTTTACAAAACCACTTGGGAAAAGTGGACGAATTGGACGGTCAATAAGACGTGCAATAAGTGTTTCGCCATCGTTAGGACGACCTTCGCGCTTTAAGAAACCACCAGGGATACGACCAGCAGCGTACATACGCTCTTGGTAGTTAACTGTTAGTGGGAAAAAGTCTTGGCCTGGTTGCGCTTCACGTTTACCAACAACAGTAACAAGTACTGAAGTGTCGCCAATGCTTGCAAGTACAGCGCCGTCTGCTTGACGAGCGATTGCACCAGTTTCTAGTGTCACTGTGTGTTGACCTAGTTGAAATTCTTTAATAATTGCTTGCACTTAAAATATTCCTTAAATGTTTTAAAATGTTTTTAAGTTGTCATCTAAGTACCAATTACAGTACATAATTGTATTTATTTTAAAATCAATTAAGTACTACAATTGGCGATGACGTAAATAAACGTAACTAAACCTTTTTAGCTACGCGCATAGTATATACCAAAGCGCCGTTAGAATGCGAGTCTAGCTATTAGATAAAAGCTAAGCCTTATGAAGGCTAAAAATGACGACCTTTGCTTACCTATTAAATGGAGGTTTTATTTTATAATTCAAGGTGTTTATAAAACGTCGTGCTGAATTTTAGGCACAAAAAAAGGAGCTAAAAAGCTCCTTTTTTGATAATCAAGTGCTTAGCGACGTAGGCCAAGTTCTTTGATTAACGCAGTATAACGCGTGATGTCTTTACCTTTAAGGTAATCAAGCAATTTACGACGTTGGCTAACTTTGCGAAGCAGACCACGACGTGAATGGAAGTCATGCTTGTGATCAGCAAAGTGACCTTGAAGCTTGTTGATATCAAAAGTAAGTAATGCTACTTGTACTTCAGGTGAACCAGTGTCGCCTTCAGCACGTGCGAATTTAGCAATGATATCGATTTTTTCTTGATTGCTTAGTGACATAATAACTCCAAAAATTAAATTTAAAAGGTGCTTTAGCCGATCACTAATTCAGCCAAAACGATTAAGCGGGCGTATTCTACCAATTGTACAAATAACTACAAGTTAATTATCCCATCAATATAAATAAGCTGCTGAAAATATTTAAAGCAACTATTTATTCGGGTTTTACATAATCATCTTGTTGGCTGGCCAAGCCACGTTTAACTTTTAAATGGCCGCTGGCATTACGCTCGCCTGTACCAATAAAAATACCGTCAGCTACAACCTTAATTACGCCTTCAGGCAAATCTATATCAAGGTCTATTGCTTGGCCGTGACTAAAAATACTGCCCTGCTCTTTACTTATCTCAACAACCGGTAAATCAACTAAAGCTGTATCGAGTGGCAATAACAACGCGTCTAAATAAGTAGAAGGTGCAACTTCTTCGTCTTTAGCTTTTGCTAATAACGCTTCAATTTCATCTAGCGACACCATTTTTTCTGCAGGATATTGACCAACCGCAGTGCGGTGCAGCATAACAACGTGTGCGCCACAACCTAGCTTTTCACCTAAGTCGTCAACAATAGTACGAATGTAGGTGCCTTTAGATACATGCGCCGTCATTTGTATTACGTTATTCACTTCATCAAATTCGTCAAACGTTAAGCTAAACACGTTTATTTTTCTGCATTTACGTGGTACTTCAATACCCTCGCGTGCATACTTATATAAAGGCCTACCTTGATACTTAAGCGCCGAGTACATTGACGGGTACTGATCTGACTCACCAACAAAAGCGGCAATTTCTTTAATCAGTTGTTCACGCGTTACATTTACATCTTTAGTGCTAACAATTTCACCATCAGAATCTGATGTCGTTGTTCTCTCGCCTAATTTAGCGCGTACCACATAGGTTTTGTCTGTATCGAGTAAAAACTGTGTAAACTTGGTTGCCTCACCAAAGCAAATAGGCAGCATACCGGTTGCCAATGGATCTAGCGCACCTGTGTGCCCCGCCTTTTGTGCAAAGTACACACCTTTTGTTTGCTGTAGTGCTTTATTTGATGAAATGCCAATTGGTTTGTTTAACAACAAAATACCGTCAACTGGACGGCCTTTACTGCGCTTTGCCATCTGTATTAGTGCCTTCTTCGCTATCTGTATCAATATCTACGTGCTTAGTCTCATCTTCGCTGTTAGTTACGTCATCTTCATGATCAGTGCTGTCTTCAACATCTGTTTCATCTGCAACATGTTTAGCGTTGTCTTCGCGAATAATGGAATCAACTAAGTTAGATATACGCATACCTTCCATTAGTGAGTTATCAACTAAAAACTTTAACTCAGGCATAATACGTGCACGAATACGCTTACCTAGTAACGAGCGGATATAACCGGTCGCTTCGTTAAGTACGTTTGCACTTTGCTTCGCTGCATTATCATCTTGCGTATTAAATACCGTAATGAATATTTTCGCATAAGATAAATCGCGCGATACTTCTACCGCTGACACTGTCACCATACCTAAGCGTGGATCTTTTATTTCGCGTTGTAAAATTACCGCAATTTCTTTTTGAATTTGCTGAGCAACACGATCTGTACGAGAAAATTCTCTCATTGCATTTGTCCTAAAATCATAACCTATTGGAATATAATAATAAGTTAATTAAATAATGGATACACAAATGGGGGCTAAGCCCCCATTTATTAGTCTAGCTAGCTAACAATTAAAGAGTACGTTGTATTTCAACTGTTTCAAATACTTCAATTTGGTCGCCAACACGAACGTCATTGTAGTTCTTAACGCCGATACCACATTCCATGCCGTTACGAACATCAGCAACATCGTCTTTAAAGCGACGAAGTGACTCAAGTTCACCTTCGTAGATAACCACGTTATCACGAAGTACACGAATTGGAGCGCTACGTTTAATAACACCTTCAGTAACCATACAACCAGCAATTGCGCCAATTTTTGGAGACTTAAACACGTCACGAACCTGAGCAAGACCAATAATCTCTTGCTTAAATTCTGGTGCCAACATACCCGACATTGCTTGTTTAACTTCGTCAATCAAGCTGTAGATTACGCTGTAGTAACGCAAGTCTAAGTTTTCAGACTCAATTACTTTACGAGCAGAAGCATCAGCACGAACGTTAAAGCCAACCACAATAGCGTTAGACGCTGCTGCAAGTGTTGCATCAGTTTCGGTAATACCACCAACACCTGAACCTACTATCTTCACTTTCACTTCATCAGTAGAGAGTTTAGTTAGTGAATCAGAAATTGCTTCGATTGAACCTTGAACGTCAGCTTTAAGTACCACGTTAACTTCAGACACATCGCCTTCAGTCATATGACTAAACATGTTTTCAAGCTTAGCTTTTTGTTGACGCGCTAGTTTAACATCACGGAATTTACCTTGACGATATAAAGCAACTTCACGCGCTTTACGCTCATCTTTAACTACAGTTGCTTCGTCGCCTGCAGCCGGAATACCAGAAAGACCTAAAATTTCTACAGGAATAGAAGGACCCGCAGACTTAATGTCTTTTCCGTTTTCATCGCGCATTGCACGAATACGACCATACTCAAGACCACATAATACAATGTCACCTTGGTTAAGCGTACCCGATTGAACAAGTATCGATGCAACTGGACCACGGCCTTTATCTAAGCGTGATTCAATAACAACACCTGCAGCCATACCAACAGTTGGAGCCGTAAGTTCTAGTAGTTCAGATTGGTTTAATACCGCTTCTAAAAGCTCATCAATACCTAAACCTGTTTTTGCAGAGATATGAACGTACTGCGTATCGCCGCCCCATTCTTCAGGAATAACGTCAAGCTGAGCTAGCTCGTTCTTAACGCGATCTGGGTCTACGCCTTCTTTATCCATTTTGTTTACAGCAATGATTAAAGGAACGCCAGCAGCACGTGCATGCTGTACCGCTTCTTTAGTTTGTGGCATAACACCATCATCTGCTGCAACCACTAAGATTACGATATCAGTCGCTTGAGCACCACGAGCACGCATTGAAGTAAATGCGGCGTGACCCGGAGTATCTAAGAAAGTGATCATGTTGCCATTAACATCAACATGGTATGCACCAATGTGCTGTGTAATACCACCGGCTTCGCCTGAGGCTACTTTAGCTGAACGAATGTAATCAAGTGTAGATGTTTTACCATGGTCAACGTGACCCATAACAGTTACAACTGGTGCACGTGGCTCAGACTTACCATCTTCATGGCGATCGTTTAGTACTTTTTGCTCTAATTCGTTTTCTTTAACAATGATAACTTTGTGGCCCATTTCTTCTGCAACAAGTTGTGCAGCTTCTTGGTCAATCACTTGGTTAATAGTAACCATGTCGCCCATTTTCATCATTGTTTTTACAACTTCAGCGCCTTTAACAGCCATGCGTGACGCAAGCTCTGCAACTGTAATTGTTTCGCTAATACGCACTTCATTTTTAACATCAGCAGTTGGTTTTGTAAAACCATGCTGTAGCGATGTAGGTGCTTTTAACTTGCCTTTATTACGGCCTTTAGACGCTGCAAATTTATCTTTTGCTGGCGCTTTTTTCTTTTTCTTCGCACGGCGTGTGCCTTGCTCATCACGAGCATCAGCAACATCTTCTGCTTCACGTGCGTAAGTAGAAGTTGTAAGGTGGTGATCAGATGTTTCTTCACGCTTCTTACGCTCTTCTTCTTCTTTCTTCCAGCGTGCTGAGTTCTCTTCAGCTAGCTTTCTTGCTTCTTCTGCTTGACGTTTCGCTTCTTCTTCAGCTTTCTTCAATGCGGCCTCTTCTGCTTCTTTTTGCAGACGCTCAGCTTCGATGCGATCTTTCTCAGACTTAGCACTTTGCTCTGGGGTCATCTGCTTTTGTTTCGCTTTACGCTCTGCATCAGCTTTGCGTTTAGCTTCTTCTTTAGCTTTACGATCAGCGTCTTCTTTCGCTTTACGTTCTGCCTCTTGTTTCGCTTTCAATTCTGCGGCTTCTTGTGCAGCTTTTTGCTGCTCTTCAAGGCGCAGTTTTTCTTCAGCGGCTAGGCGTAGCTCTTCTTGCTCTTGCTCCATTGCGCTTTTCTTCACGTAGGTACGTGTTTTGCGAACTTCAACTTGAACAGACTTTGCTTTGCCCGTTGAGCCAGTCACACTTAATGTGCTTTTGCTCTTACGTTGCAATGTCATACGCGCTGGGCCATCTGAACCTGTGCCGCCATGCTGCTTGCTTAAGTGATCAAGTAACGTCGCTTTTTCAGCTTCGGTTACGCTTTCGCCTGCTTGCTTGGTAATACCGGCTTGTGAAAACTGCTGTAGCAATTTATCAACAGTTGTACCTATATCACCGGCTAGTTTTTCAACATTTACTTCTGCCATAGTCTCTAATACCTCCGTTAATAAATTACTCGTCTGCAAACCAACAAATGTTACGTGCAGCCATAATCAGTTCACCTGCTTTTTCAGGTGATAGTTCTGTAATATCCACTAATTCATCAATACCTTGCTCAGCTAAGTCTTCAAGTGTAATTACACCCTTGCTTGCCATAACAAATGCTAAATGACGTTCTAAGCCTTCAAGCGCAAGTAAGTCTTCAGCTGGCTCTGCGCCATCTAAGCTTTCTTCCGTTTTAAGTGCTTTAGTGGTTAATGCGTCTTTTGCACGTGAGCGCAATAGATCAACCGTTTCTTCATCTAAGCCATCAATTTCTAAAAATTCAGATGCCGGTACATACGCAACTTCTTCAAGTGACGAGAAACCTTCGTTAATTAATAATGAAGCAAATTCATCATCAATTTCTAAATTTTCAGTAAATAAGTTAAGTAACTTATCTGACTCAGCTTCGTTTTTGCTACGCATGTCTTCAACAGTCATTACGTTTAGTTCCCAGCCAGTTAATTGGCTAGCTAAACGAACGTTTTGACCATTACGACCAATAGCTTGTGCTAGGTTATCAGCTTCTACAGCGATATCCATTGAGTGCGTATCTTCATCCATTACGATTGAAGCTACTTCTGCAGGTGCCATTGCGTTAATAACAAATTGTGCTGGGTTATCATCGTAAAGTACGATATCAACACGCTCACCGCCAAGTTCTGACGATACAGCTTGAACACGTGCGCCACGCATACCTACACAAGCACCAATTGGGTCAATACGTTTGTCGTTAGACTTAACCGCAATTTTAGCGCGCGAACCTGGATCACGTGCAGCGGCACGTAATTCAATCATTTCTTCGCCGATTTCTGGCACCTCAATGCGGAACAATTCCATTAGCATTTCAGGCTTAGAACGCGTTACAAATAATTGTGCGCCACGTGCTTCTGGCTTAACTTCGTATAGAAGACCGCGAATACGATCGCCTGGGCGGAAGTTTTCACGCGGTAGCATGTCGTCACGGTAAATTACCGCTTCAGCATTATTACCTAAATCAAGAACGATCGCGTCACGAGTGGCTTTTTTAACCACACCCGTTACTAACTCACCTTCTTTACTTTTGTATTCTTCTACAACTAAAGCACGCTCAGCTTCACGTACTTTTTGTACGATAACTTGCTTAGCCATTTGGGTTGTAATACGGTCAAATTTAATTGAATCAATTTGCTCTTCAACGAAGTCACCCATTTGCAAGTCAGGTTCTTCAACTTGCGCTGCTTCTAGGGTAATTTCGCTGTATGGGTTCTCTAAAGACCCATCTTCTAATACTGCAGCAATCTGCCAGCGACGGTAAGTATCGTAGTCACCTGTTTTACGGTCAATTGCTACACGTACGTCGATGTCACCACCGTGCTTTTTCTTTGTTGCTGTTGCTAGAGCGAACTCTAAAGCTTCAAAAATCTTTTCTTTTGGAACCGCTTTCTCATTGGAGACGGCTTCAGCAACCAATAATATCTCTTTTGCCATGGGTTATGCCTCGCTTGCCCTATTCCTTTGCGCTCGAATTAAAACTTTGCAATTATGTTCGCACGCTCAATGTTGCTAAGCATAATTAAATGCTCTGTACCATCACTAGATAGTGTAATCATATCGCTAGTAACTGCTATTAAATCGCCTTTAAAATTACGACGACCGTCTTGTGGAAGTTTAGTACGTAATTGTACTTCCTCTCCTTGCGCCTGCTCGTAGTGATCTTGTTTGAATAATAGACGATCAACACCAGGAGACGATACTTCCAAATCATATTCATTTGTAATTGGGTCTTCGACATCTAAAATCGCACTTATTTGGCGACTCGCATCTGCACAATTATCAACTGAGATCCCAGCCTCATGAGTAATATAAACTCTTAAGGTAGAATGGCGACCCGCTTGTACAAACTCAAGACCATGTAATTCAAAACCTAACATTTCTACCGCTGGCGTTAACATAGCTACTAAATCTTGTTCAAGTTTTGTCACGAAAATCCTCCATACAAACAAAAAAAGGGCTTATAGCCCTAAAATATTGAGTTTAAACTTTGATTTGATCACCATGTCACAAATCAAACAGTGCAGATACAACAACGCCCCGAACCAAGCGGGGCGTCACACCAAAAAGCACAAAACTGTGTGGCCTAGGGCCAAGCTTGGTTGCGAGTCAAAAATCTGACTAAATTAAACTACAGTAGCTTAAACGCAAAACGCGCATTACTTAGAATGCGCGATATAAATTAGTAAGATTAAACCCACTATTATGATTGGTTGCGGGAGCCGGATTTGAACCGACGACCTTCGGGTTATGAGCCCGACGAGCTACCAGACTGCTCCATCCCGCGCCAATAGATACTAAACTTAATAATTTAATATCGCTGTTAGTAATATCTTTCAACATACTAAACAATGGCGGGTATTATAAGTATGTACGCCGTAATTAGCAACCATAATAAGTAATAAGTTTATAAAAAAAGTGACACCAAATAGCGTGTTTATAATTTAACGCGTAATTATTTAATTTTGTTAATTTTTGCACTTATTATCCAAATTTAGGAATTTTTAAATCTATGTTTTTATAAAGTAAGCGATCTTGATGTAATAATTTTGCGTATTAAATTTATTTGGCTTAGGCATGACACACTTTAATACTCTTAGACTCATTTTGGGCGATCAGCTCAACCCTGCTCACTCATGGTATAAAGATAAAAAAACCAATACCTTGTATGTTATTGCAGAGCTAAAACAAGAAACCAGCTATGTTAAGCACCATATTCAAAAAATCTGTGCATTTTTTTGCGCTATGGAAAACTTTGCAACAGCATTAAACCAAGCCGGATTTAATGTACTGCATTTAACATTAAACGAAACCTGTAATGATGAAGATTTACCCGCATTGCTTACCCGTATAGCAGCGCAACATCAATGCAATACTATTGAGTACCAATACCCAGACGAATATAGATTAAAAAACCAGTTAGCCCACTTTGCAAACACCAGCCCATTAACGGTTAGCAGTGTTGACAGCGAGCATTTTTTACTGCCCTTTGAGGAAATAAAACACCGCTTTATAAAAGATAAACACATAACAATGGAGCATTTTTATCGCGCAATGCGCAAACAATTTAATATATTAATGGATAGCAACAAACCACACGGTGGAAAGTGGAACTTTGATAGTAATAACAGAAATAAACTTTCAGCCGCCGACTTAGCACAAATCCCGCCACCTAAATTATTTAATAACGATGTAAGCGCTATAATTGCGCGTTTAAATAAACATAATGTTAGCTACTTTGGTAAAGCCGCAGAGCAACTTCCTTGGCCCACAACCCGAAAACAAGCCATTAGCTGCTTAGATTATTTTTGTTTGTATTTACTGCCTCATTTTGGCCAGTTTCAAGATGCAATGACAGAGCAAAGTAAACATAACAGTAGCCTGTACCATAGCCGCTTATCGTTTGCTTTAAATGCAAAGTTAATACACCCACTGTATGTAATAAAGCGCGTAATAGCCCAGTACGAACAACGTCCTAATGATATTTCTATTGCTCAAGTAGAGGGATTTGTTAGGCAAATATTGGGCTGGAGAGAGTACGTACGCGCAATTTACTGGATTAACATGCCAGATTACGCAACTAAAAATCAGCTTAAAGCCAAAAATACATTACCGCCGTATTTTTGGCATGCTAAAACTAAAATGAACTGCATGCACCATGCGCTCTGTGAAAGCTTAACTACTGCATACGCCCATCATATTCAGCGCCTCATGGTTATTGGTAATTTTTGTTTATTAACGGCTATAAACCCAGATGACGTTGATGCTTGGTATTTGGGCGTTTATATAGATGCTATTGAATGGGTAGAAATGCCCAATACTCGGGGTATGAGCCAATTTGCCGATGACGGAATTATTGCCACCAAACCCTATGCGGCAAGCGGTAACTATATTAATAAAATGAGCGACTACTGCAAAAATTGTCACTATAAAGTAAAACAAAAAGTGGGCGATGACGCCTGCCCGTTTAATAGCCTTTACTGGCATTTTATGCACACGCACAGAGCAAAGTTAGAAAAAAACCCACGTATTGGCATGGTGTATAAAAACTGGGATAAACAAGAGAATACGTTACAGCAAAGTACATTACAGCAAGCCACTTACTATTTGAACAATCTAGCAAGCCTGTAACTTTTAACTTCTTATCAGGACAGCAAAAAGCCGCTAAAAAGCGGCTTTACGGGGATAATCAAAAACTAAGCTTATTTAAATTACTTGCCTTCTATAAGGCTACCACTGCCTATTTCAATTTTGCGTGGCTTAAGTGCTTCTGGTATTTCGCGTTCAAGGTTAATGCTCAATAAGCCATTTGCTAAATCGGCACCAAGTACTTTTACGTGATCCCCCAGCTGAAATTTACGCTCAAAGTTGCGCTCTGCAATACCTTGATGAATAAATTTACGCTCACTGGCTTGCTCTTTACCCGTTTTAATACCCGCAACAACTAGCGTGTTGTTTTCTGACTCTATGCTCAGCTCGCTTTCGCTAAAACCAGCAACTGCCATAGTAATTCGGTATTTGTCTTTATCGAGCGCTTCGATATTGTAAGGAGGAAAGCTTGGCTGCTTATCTGAACTTGCTGCCGCATCCATTAAAGACGCTAAATGATCGAAACCGATGAATGAACGATAAAGGGGTGATAAATCTACTGTACGCATAATAATATCCTCATATTTAAGCGATATTTCAGTTGTGCTTTTCTAATGAACAAACACAAATGAAGTTTAATTAATAATATAAATTTCAATTACTTCTGTTTAACAAGGACCCATCAGGCGTCCTCTACTTATCTATATATGGACGTTAAAATTGTTTTCAAGCAAATAACAAATAATTTTTTAAATTTACTCTTTTAAAATACACAACAAGGTCGTTAAACATAAATTACAATGGTAAAAATACCGCCTCAAGCGAGGCGGCTAAAACAGTGGAAAATATTTAAAGTGAATTACTTATCTTCGAGCAAATCATTGCCACCGATTGCTATTTTGCGCGGTTTTAACGCTTCAGGTATTTCACGTTGTAAATCTATGCTGAGTAAACCATGGGCTAAATCAGCAGCGATAACTCTGACGTGATCTCCTAACTGAAACTTACGCTCAAAATTGCGATCTGCAATGCCTTGGTGAATAAATTTACGCTCTTTACTATCGTCTTTACTTTGTTTAACCCCGCTAACTTTTAGGGTGTTATTTTCTGACTCGATTGTCAGTTCGCCATTGCTAAAACCAGCAACTGCCATAGTAATTCGGTATTTGTCTTTATCGAGCGCTTCGATATTGTAAGGAGGAAAGCTTGGCTGCTTATCTGAACTCGCTGCCGCATCCATTAAAGACGCTAAATGATCGAAACCGATGAATGAACGATAAAGGGGTGATAAATCTACTGTACGCATAATAATATCCTCATATTTAAGCGATATTTCAGTTGTGCTTTTCTAATGAACAAACACAAATGAAGTTTAATTAATAATATAAATTTCAATTACTTCTGTTTAACAAGGACCCATCAGGCGTCCTCTACTTATCTATATATGGACGTTAAAATTGTTTTCAAGCAAATAACAAATAATTTTTTAAATTCGCTCTTTTAAAATACACAACAAGGTCGTTAAACATAAATTACAATGGTAAAAATACCGCCTCAAGCGAGGCGGCTAAAACAGTGGAAAATATTTAAAGTGAATTACTTATCTTCGAGCAAATCATTGCCACCTATTGCTATTTTGCGCGGTTTTAACGCTTCAGGTATTTCACGTTGTAAATCTATGCTGAGTAAACCATGGGCTAAGTCAGCAGCGATAACTCTTACATGATCTCCTAACTGAAACTTACGCTCAAAATTGCGATCTGCAATGCCTTGGTGAATAAATTTACGCTCTTTACTATCGTCTTTACTTTGTTTAACCCCGCTAACTTTTAGGGTGTTATTTTCTGACTCGATTGTCAGTTCGCTATTGCTAAAACCAGCAACTGCCATAGTAATTCGGTATTTGTCTTTATCGAGCGCTTCGATATTGTAAGGAGGAAAGCTTGGCTGCTTATCTGAACTTGCTGCCGCATCCATTAAAGACGCTAAATGATCGAAACCGATGAATGAACGATAAAGGGGTGATAAATCTACTGTACGCATAATAATATCCTCATATTTAAGCGATATTTCAGTTGTGCTTTTCTAATGAACAAACACAAATGAAGTTTAATTAATAATATAAATTTCAATTACTTCTGTTTAACAAGGACCCATCAGGCGTCCTCTACTTATCTATATATGGACTGCAAAAGTGTTTTCAAGATGATTTTTCAAAAAATTATTTATTTTACTTTTAACACCACATTAAGCGCCCAATAACAGTAGCGATTATTTAAAAACGCTGATCCCTAAGGCATATCAATAAAAGCGAACAGCTTAATCGCTTGTTTGCTCTTTAATATTTAACTCAATTGGTTACACTAGTAGCAATTTAATTGAGGAGTTCACTATGTTAACTGTAATTTTTGGTCGTGAAGGCTGCCCATTTTGTGTTCGTGCTAAAGACGTAGCAGAACAACTATCAAATGAGCGTGATGATTTTAAATTTCGCTATATCGACATTATTAAAGAAGGCATAAGTAAAGAAGATCTTGAAAAGTCTGCCGGCAAACCTTGCCCAACAGTGCCGCAAATCTTTGTAGACCAAAAACACATTGGTGGTTTTACAGAGTTTGAGGCCTACGCCAAAGAGAATCTTGGACTTTATCAATAAGTTCTGTATCAAATATGTTAACCAGTTAAGTAATCTAGTTACTTAGCTGGTTAAATTTCGACCAACATCAATCACCTATAAATTAGTTGTAATTTCTACAAGCATTTACCGCATTTATCCTTTATAATGCGCGCCTCTTTAAATTCGTTGAGGCGTATTAATGTCAGAACCAGTCACGTTTGAATCTCTAAATCTTTCTCCTGCAATTTTGAAGGCAGTTGAAGAGTTGGGTTACAAGACACCATCTGAAATCCAAGCTCAATGTATACCGTTATTGCTAGAAAGAAAGGACGTACTGGGACTAGCTCAAACGGGTACAGGTAAAACCGCAGCATTTGCACTACCACTATTAAATAATATTGACCCGTCTGTGAAACAGCCACAGATCCTTGTACTCACACCAACCCGTGAGCTTGCGATCCAAGTTGCTGAGGCATTTGAACAATATGCTAAACATGTTCGTGGTATTGAAGTATTGGCACTTTATGGTGGCCAAAGCTACAGTATCCAACTAAGTGCACTTCGTCGTGGCGCGCAAGTTATCGTAGCTACTCCAGGTCGCTTAATCGATCATATTAACCGTGGCACTATCAAGTTTGATGCTCTACAAGCACTTGTACTTGATGAAGCCGATGAAATGTTACGTATGGGCTTTATCGATGATGTAGAAAGCATCATGGAAAAAACACCGCGCGAAAAGCAAACATGTCTTTTCTCTGCGACCATGCCTAAGCAAATTCAAAACATCAGCAGCAAGTATATGAACAATCCTGAACAGGTTCATATCTCTGCGCGTAACTCAACTGTATCATCAGTAGAGCAAGTGTTTTGGAATGCAAGCATTCATAAGAATAAAGCCATTGTTCGCTTTTTAGAAGCTGAGCAATATGAAGGCGCTATTGTTTTCGTACGTACGCGTAACGATACAGTACAACTTGCTGAATTATTAGAGCGCGAAGGTTTCTCTGCCGCTCCACTTAACGGTGACATGAACCAGCAAGCACGTGAACGCACAGTAGAGCGCTTAAAAAGCGGCATGCTAAATGTTGTTATTGCAACAGACGTAGCGGCACGTGGTCTAGATGTTGACCGTTTAAGTTTAGTTATCAACTACGATATTCCACAAGATTCTGAAGCCTACGTTCACCGTATCGGCCGTACAGGTCGTGCTGGTCGTACTGGTAAAGCAATCTTATTCGTAAAACATAACGAACGTTATTTACTTAAAAATATCATTCGTCATACGAATTCAGATATTGCACAAGTTGAATTACCAACAGCTAAAATTGTTGAAGAAAAACGTATCGAAGCGTTACAAGCCAAGTTAACACTTGCTCTTGAAAACAAAGATATTACTTTCTTTAATGAAGTAGCAGCAAACATGGCTCAAAAGCTTGAACTTTCTGCTGAAGACCTTGCTGGTGCGTTACTGTGTTTAGCACAGCAACAATCACCAATTAAGGTTGAAGAAGTTAAAATTCAACCTCGCGAACGTAACGAGCGCAATGATCGTAACCCACGTAGCAATGACCGTGGTGATCGTGGTCGTCGTAACGAACGTGGCGGTGAACGTGGTGGCGAGCGCGCTGAACGTAAACCTCGTGAGCGTAACAGCCGTGATGCAGGTCCTATGGATACATACCGTATCGAAGTAGGTCGTGAACATGGTGTTCAGGTTAAGAACATTGTTGGCGCTATTGCTAACGAAGCTGACATTTCAAGCAAGTTTATTGGTGATATTCGTCTACACGATAATCACAGCACGGTTCAATTACCGAAAAACATGCCTAAAGATGTACTTGATCATTTCCAAAAAGTGTTTATTTGTAAACGTCCTATGGGCTTAACAATCACTGCTGATCAAGGTCCTGCTGAGCCACGTGGCGAACGCTCTGAGCGTCCAGCTGGCGGCGAAAAACGCAGCTTTAATAAAGATGACAGCGCACGCGGTGATAAGCGCAGCGGTCCTCGTAAAGAACGTCGCCCAGTAAGCTTTACAACGCCGAAATAAGCAACGACTCTTTAATAAAAACCTTGCCACGTAAGTGAGCAAGGTTTTTTTGTGCCTAAAATAAAGCTCTAGGCTCTAGGCTCTAGGCTCTAGGCTCTAGGCTCTAGGCAAAAAATAATATTCCCCTGAGAAAATAAACCCGATATTTTATTTCTACCTCACAGCTAAATTCTCGCCTGCACACCCCTTTCTTATCTGCACTGCTCTATTACTTCTCTAAAGCGCAGTGTCTCCTATCCTCTTGGTGAATAACTCACTTAAAAGCATTTAAACAAAGAGCAGACAATCAGCAGTAAATGAGGAAGGCAATGCCATAGTAACTTTTAGCATTACTTTTATTAAGGTTACTTTATTCGGGGTACAGTGTTTGCCCTACGGTTAAATCTGATCTCTTAACACAAAAAAGCCCCACCAATTTCATGATGAGGCTTTTACTTTTATATTATCTATTTGTTTTACGTTAAGGCGCTAGCGCTGGGTAAACGTAGCTGGCATCAAGCCCTAGTGGGATACCAAGTGCCCAGTAACCTAATAAAAAGATACTCCAGCCAATCATAAAGGCGATTGAGTACGGTAGCATAATAGCAATTAAAGTGCCTATGCCGGTGCCTTTCACATACTTTTGACAGTACACCACCACTAATGGGAAATAGGGCATTAACGGTGTAATAATATTAGAGCTTGAGTCACCAACACGATAAGCCGCTTGAGTTAAGTCTGGCGAAATACCAAGTTGCATTAGCATAGGTACAAATATGGGGCCAAGTAATGCCCATTTTGCTGAACTTGAACCTACAAATAAGTTAACAAAGCCGGTTAAAAAGATAATTCCCACAACCGTTACTGCGCTTGGCAACTGCATTGCTTTTAATAACTGCGCGCCTTCGATTGCTAGCAATGCACCTAAGTTTGATTTACTAAATGCGGCAATAAATAACGAACAGAAAAATGCCATTACAATATAATATGCCATGCCGCTCATCGCTTTACTCATGGCATCTATCATGTCTTTAGAGGTTTTAAAGGTGCCTACGGTAAAGCCGTAAACCGCGCCGGGTATCCAAAATAATAAAAAGATTAACGGTACGATAGATTGCATTAATGGCGAGCTAAAATTAGTTAACGAGCCATCGCTGCTGCGCATTGCCGAGTTACTATCTGCCGATACATAAGCAAGTAACGCAAGGCCTGCAACCATAACTGAACTGGCAATTATAAATGCACGTTTTTCATCACTGCGGGCATCTTCAAATACGGGTAAATCTTCTTTAGCGCCATCTACCGCGGTTTTTTGTAAACGTGGTTCTATAATTTTATCGGTAATATACCAGCCTAATGCCACTATAAATAAGCTAGATGCTGAAGCAAATGCCCAGTTATTTAACGGGTTAATTGTCATTGCAGGATTAATTATTTGCGCCGCACTTTGGGTAAAACTTTGTAGCAATGGGTCGATACCCGATGGAATAAAGTTAGCCCCAAAACCACCACTCACACCCGCAAATGCAGCAGCAATACCCGCAAGCGGATGGCGCCCTGCAGCATAAAATATAACCCCAGCTAGTGGAATAACTAATACATAACCTGCATCAGTTGCGGTATGGCTTACAATGGCCACTAAAATAATTGAAGGCGTTAATAACTTTTTAGGCGTCACTTTAAGCATTAACTTAAGGCCGGTATTAATAAAGCCCGAATGCTCTGCAACCCCCACACCTAACATAGCCACTAACACTACGCCTAAGGGTGCAAAGCCGGTAAAGGTTTTTACCATAGAGGATAAAAAGGTGGCGAGCGAATCACTTGCTAGCATATTATTGATAATAATGGCTTCGCCGGTACGTGGATCTATTGCATCAAAGCTTACGCCTGAAAACCACCACGACAAAAACCAAATTAGTAACATGGCAAACAAAAATATAATGGCCGGATCAGGAAGCTTATTACCTACCCGTTCAACAAAATTTAAAAATCGTGCAATTAAACCAGTTGGCACTGCACTTTGGTTATTATTCATTCTTTAAAGCTCTCTAAATCATATTTTCAATAACCATATCCTATCTTTACACAACAGTAAATTAACCTGAGGCTAACTCCCTCATATCAATACTTTTAAACAAAAAAAACGCGATAAGCCAGTAGCGTATCGCGTTTAAATTAGTTTTAGCCTAGGTTTACTCAGGCCAATGCTTTTACTTCTTCCCACAAACGAGCAACAAGGGTTTTGTCATCTTCATTAAGTTCACCATTATGATAAGCTTTCACTAAGCTTTGCTCTACGGTTTCGTTAAGTTCATCTGTGCTAATAGTTAGCTTTTCTACTTGCGCATACCCTACTGCTAAGTCAAAGTGACCTCGCAAATAGCCTCCTGCAAATAATTCATCATCGGTGGCTTTAATCACTAAATCATCAAAATAGTGTTGGGCTGCATCAATATAGTTTACTAAACTCATTTATTCTGTCTCCTGGTTTTGCAATGGGTATTAATACCCTACTGCATACATAATGTGGTCGTTAAATCCGCATGTAACTTTAATATAACCGGTTAGTTCATCATCTAAACTGCTATCGCCGGTGTCACAAATAAGTGGGCGGCCATTTAAAGCCTGCAATTTTGTTTTTGTAGCTATTACTATAATGTTATTAGTGCCAATAGCGCGAATAAGCGCGGGGCTAAGCTGTTGATTACCACGACCAAAAATATGTCCTTGGCCGCCAATTAAGGTGATCACTAATTTAGTTTTTTGACCTTGCGTATGCTCAAGTAATTGCGCTGCGGTTAGGTCTTGCGCTATAAGGGTTTGATCTTTAACTAAATCGACACCTAAGAGTGTATTTTCTAACCCCATTTCTTCCATTACTGCAGCAACGGTTGAGCCACTGCCCATAATGTAAAAAGTGTCCTCATCCATTTCACTCACCACATAGGCGGCAATATCTACAAGCACTAACTCGTCGGTTTCTTTACCGCCATTTTTAACCGCTTGCATGTAACGCACTTCGCTTGGTACTTGCATTTCGCCATAACGTTTAGCTTTAACTGTGCCTTGTCTAAATGCCTCTTCGTCAATGTCCATTACATCGGCGTCACCTAAGGTAACTAAATCGCCTTTTACCAGCATTTCGACTACACGCCCTGCTGCTTTTGGCGTGATTGCATATACCCCTGAATGTATTTTGCAGCCAGCAGGAATACCCAGTACGGGTATTGTGTCCTCAACAGCATGGCAAATATTACGCGCTGTGCCGTCGCCTCCAGCAAATAAAACTAAATCTACACCTAGCTCTTTAAGTGCTTTTACAGCCTGCTCTGTGTCGTTGGCTGTGGTTATAGCATTGCTGTTATATATTACTTGCACCTTAAAGCCGAGTGCTTTAGCACAGTGCTCGCCCATATCGCCATTTACTGTATAAATAGTTAATTGGTTTTTATAAGGCAGTAATACTTCAAGTGCGGCTTTTGTACGACTATTAGCTTTAGGCTGAGCGCCAAGTGCTAGCGCTTTTGCTGCAGTTGCTGCGCCATCGCTACCTTTTAACGCTACAGTGCCGCCTAAACCCGCTAGCGGGTTTATAATTAAACCTAACTTAAACTGCATCCTTGGGCTCCTTGGGATGTTGCCAATTAAATTGCTGTGCACTCATTGGCCATGGCGTATTATAAAAATGGCTTAGTGCTTTTAGCAATGCCTCGGTACGGGAGTTAAAACCGTTATTAATAAGTGTTAAAACTTGTTGGTGTACTCGCTGCTGAAAATCAAAACGACACGTTTGCTCGCCATTTAAATTATCTACCGACACATTAAATTCAAAACCTGCGGCGGTACTCAATAGCCACTCAATGGCTTGCGGTTTTATTTCTACATTTTCAAATTCGGCTTGTTTTTGCTTATCGCGGCCGTCGGGGCAATACCAATAGCCGTAATCTTCAAGTAAACGGCGCTTATCTCCCGCCACCAGCCAATGTGCTATTTCGTGCAGGGCACTGGCGTAAAAGCCATGAGCAAACACAATTTGGTGATACGGCGTTTTATCACAGCTAGGAATATAAATAGGTTCGTGCTCGCCTTTAACCAGCCGCGTATTATAGCTTTGGTCAAAAGTGGCTGCAAAAATAGAAATTAAATCAGCAATTTTATGCATAAAAGTTTAATTACTTACTCTGAATATAGGGCTTACTGCTCATTATATTAAAAATGTGCGCGCTAAAAACGAGGTGAATTGTACGGGCTTTCGCAGCGAATGTAAAAAATTGGATAGCGGGTTAATACTTCCATGTAACGGCGTTTTATAAAGCCCGTGGGGCTTGCTAATAATAGCTATATAAGGTGCTGTCAAATAGCTGGTATTTATACTGTTTGGCGTATTTACTGCTTGAGCAATAACCCTTACCATCACTATAACGACAGAGCTGCTTAATGAAATACTAAAATTATGTTTAAACTAATGAGTATAAAAAAGGTTAAATTTTTATTTATTGCCCTGCTTGGGCTTATGGGTGTATCACTGCCTGCTGTTGCAAAAAACATCAGTATTAATGTGTTTGCTATTCCTTCGCAACCAATCATTACTTTAATGGCGCAAACCAGTGATGTATTAAAACAAGCGGGTATGGTTAGCTTTTACGATAAAGGCATGCCGGTACACGCTACTTTATATTTAACTGACTTTGCGCCCGGTACAGAGGAGGCAATTAAACTTGCGGTAAAAAACATCGTAGCGCAACAGCAACCATTTCCCATAACCGCTGAAGGCTTTAGCGTAACTAAAAGTAATTGGGCTTTTATTAATTTACAGCCGTCGCGCCAATTACAAAGACTATCTGACGAGATAACACTTGCTATTGAACCGCTGCGCGAGCGAAATGTTACTGTGCCTACTTGGGTTAAAAACTACCCCAACAAGTTAACTGCATTTAAGCGCTACGGCAGCCCTAATGTTTTTCAAAACTTTCAGCCACATTTAACATTATTAGCTAACGAGAAAAGCCCTCAACTGGCTGTTATAAATAAACAAATACAGGATAACCCACCTAAAGCACAGGGGCAAATAATAGGTGTAGGTATAGGGATTTCAGATCAGTTTGGTCAACAAAAGCAGGTTATTGCAGAGTACTTTTTTAACAAGGGTAAAAGCTAAATTGCTTTATTACTTTTGCTGCGCTAAGTATTTTTTTAGTAGCTGGGTATTTCGGGTGTTTGCTTTAAAGTAAGCATCAAAAATATCGCCTACTATGGGTAGTAAACCGCCCACAAAGTCGATAAGCATATTAGCTAATATACGTAGTTTTATAGTCCAGCTAACACCTAAGCGCTGCGCTTCAATTAATACATAAGCAGATAAAATAAAACCGGCCATATCACCGGCAACGGGCAATAAACCAATAATCGCATCGGCACCAACTTTAAAGTTAGTAAAAGGAATTTTTAAACTGCTGTCGGTAATGAAGCTAAAACGCTCCAGCCTTTTCAGTACAGCTTGTTGCTGAGCCTTTACGTTATTTGTCATTGTCACATTTAGCTCCCTCAAACCTGTTTAATTAACTTTAGTTAAAAAGTTGAACTTGCACTGATAAACAAATACAAAAAACGCGGATCGCCCGCGTTTTTATTATCTACTTAATGTAACTGCAATTATACCGAACCGGGTATCGGCCCATGCTCGTGGTGTACATGTGGGTTTTGTCCACGTTGACGTAGCAAATGATCCATTAAAGTAATGGCCATCATCGCCTCAGCAATTGGTACAGCACGAATACCTACACACGGATCGTGACGACCTTTGGTGATCATCTCAACCGCTTCGTTTTCAGTATTTATACTGTTACCCGGTATGGTAATGCTTGAGGTAGGTTTTAGCGCAATAGAAGCAATAATATCTTGCCCCGTAGAAATACCGGCTAATACGCCGCCCGCATGGTTAGAGGTAAACCCTTGTGGTGTTAGTTCATCGCGGTGCTCTGAGCCTTTTTGCTCAATTACATCAAAGCCGTCGCCAATTTCAACACCTTTAACCGCGTTAATGCTCATTAACGAATGCGCAAGTTCGGCGTCAAGGCGGTCAAATACTGGCTCACCAAGGCCTACAGGTACATTACTTGCCACTACTTTTACTTTTGCGCCTACTGAGTCACCTTGCTTTTTAAGGCCGCGCATATATTCATCAAGCGCTTCTAACTTGCTCACATCAGGAAAAAAGAATAAGTTGTTTTCAACTTCGTTCCAATCAAAAACGTCTGCTTTAATTGGCCCTAACTGACTTAAGCAGGCTTTTATTTCGATACCATGAAATTGTTTTAAATATTTTTTAGCAATAGAGCCCGCAGCAACACGAATTGCCGTTTCGCGCGCTGATGAGCGACCACCACCGCGATAATCGCGCAGGCCGTATTTATGCCAATAGGTGTAATCGCCATGACCTGGGCGAAACACATCTTTAATTTTGCCGTAATCTTTTGAGCGTTGATCGGTGTTTTCAATAAGTAAACCTATGCTAGTACCTGTGGTTTTACCTTCAAATACGCCTGAAAGAATTTTTATCTGATCGTCTTCACGGCGCTGCGTGGTATAACGACTTTGCCCCGGTTTACGACGGTCTAAATCTATTTGTAGGTCGGCCTCGGTGATTTCAAGACCTGCTGGTGTACCATCAACAACGCCGCCTAATGCAACGCCGTGGCTCTCACCAAAAGTAGACACTTTAAATAACTGTCCAATGCTATTACCTGCCATTACTTTTCCTCATTCCTAATGACTACCAATAGCCGAGCTTTACACTCGGCTATTTACTTATATCAATTTATATTCAAATACATATTCTATAAATGATATTGATTTTTATTGTGCAAAATACTCATCAAGTTGCTGTTTGCTAATAACAAACACACCTAAACCACCTTGTTCAAACTCAACCCATTCAAATGGCGCACCCGGATACAATGCATCCATATGTACCATAGAGTTACCTACCTCTACAAACAATAAGCCGTTTGCAGTAAGGTGCTTACTTGCTTCGCTTAATATAGTGCGGGTTACGTCTAGGCCGTCGTGGCCTGAAGCCAAACCAAGTTCTGGTTCATGATGAAACTCACGCGGTAAGTCGGCCATGTCCTCAGCATCAACGTACGGCGGGTTAGCTATGATCAGGTCGTATGTTTGCCCTGGTACACCACTAAACACATCTGACTGAATTGGCAATACTCGTTCACTTAACTGGTAGTCTGTAATATTTATGTCGGCTACTTCTAGAGCTTCATAAGAAATATCAACCGCATCTACCTGCGCATTTTCAAACGCTTGTGCAAGTGCAATCGCGATACAACCAGAACCCGTACATAAATCTAAAATACGCTTAACCGACTCAGGCTCTTCAAGCCAAGGGGTAAAGCGGTTATTAATTAACTCTGCAAATGGCGAACGTGGAATAAGCACGCGCTCGTCTACATAAAATGGCATATTCGCAAACCAAGCAATGTTGGTTAAATACGGCACTGGGGTAAAATCGTTAATACGCTCAGCAATTAAGCCCGCTAAGCTGTTTTTTTCTGTACTCGTTAAACGCGCATGCATTAATTCTTTCGGCGCATCTATTGGTAAGCTTAATGCGGGTAATAATAAATTTACCGCTTCGTCCCACGCATTATCAGTACCGTGACCAAAAAAAATACCACTGCTGGCAAATTGGCTTGTAGTCCAACGTAACCAGTCGTGTAAGGTTGAAAGTTCTGCTACAGCTTCTTCTAGCGTTGCTTCTTCTATTTGTAATTCACTCATGTGTATTGCCTGCCTGCTACTTTCAAAATTATTAATTCAATCGAGGCCACAATCGCCTCCCGATTGCCCTATTGTAACGCCTTTTATCTCGATTTTTACCCTTTTTTTGTTTAGACTGCCGCTATGAAAAAAGATCCTTATTCAAACAGCCCAATTAGCAATGATGACATTGACATGTTTCGTCAAAGTATCACTGGTGCGCGCGTTTTTAAACAAGACACTCACCGCTTTACTAATAAGCCTAAAGTGTCACAAGCAAAGCAGTTTGCCCAGCAAAAAAAGCAACAACAGTCAGAATTCTTCTTTTCGGATGAATATATACCTGATATTGATACCAATGGTACGGTTAATTATGTACAAGATGGCCAAGACCGCTTTTTAGCTAAGCAACTACGCCGTGGTGACTTTGTTCCAGATTTAACCCTAGATTTGCATGGCTTAAATAAAGAGTCTGCAAAAGATGAGCTAGCTGGTTTGATCCACGAATGCAAAAAGAAACATTACTATTGTGCATGCATAATTCATGGCATTGGTGGGCATATACTCAGGCACAAAGTACCGCAGTATTTAGTACAACACCCTGACGTAATTGCAATGCACCAAGCACCGCTTGAATATGGTGGTAAAGGCGCTGTACTTATTTTAATTAATTTACCGCAAAGTGATGAGTTTAGGCGTTAAATAACCACAGCTCTGGTTAAATACTATTTAAGGCGATATTAGTGTCTATTTTTTCAATTATATTTCCGCTGGTATTTATTGTTACTGCTGGTTTTATTAGCACTAAGTCACAATTTTTAGAACAACAACATATAACTGGTATTAGTAAATTTACCTTTTATATTAGTATCCCCGCTTTTTTATTTTTAAATATGGCGCAAGCTAACTTACACAATAGTGTGAGCTTAAATGGCTTTTTAAGTTTTTATATTGCGGTTGTGGGTGTTTTTATAATTGGCGCTTTAATAGACCGATTTTTAATTACTAAGCACAGTGATTATCAACGCCATAGCGTATTTGCTCTTGGTAGTAGCTATTCAAATACCGTACTGGTTGGCTTACCAATAATTATTGCAGCAATTGGCCGTGAAATGGTTGGTATAGTATTTATGATTATCACTTTTCATAGTGCATTGTTATTTACTCTCACCTTTTTAGTGAGTGCCAAAAGCGAAAAAAGTGCGTTTTCGTGGCAACAATTTGCCAAAAACATGCTGTTAAACCCTGTGGTACTTAGCATTAGCCTAGGGTTATTGGCTAATGTTTTAGGCCTTACATTGCCACTGGATATTATTAATGGCTTAGATTTACTCTCACAACCCGCTATTGGCTGCGCACTATTTGTGTTGGGAGCTAATTTAGCATTTTATAAAATAAGCCAAAACTGGCAACCCGCGCTAATCGCCACATTATTAAAGCTAGTATTGCTACCCTGCTTAGTATTATTGTTAGGCCGATTTGTGTTTATGCTAGAGGCGCAACTACTCAACGTACTTATATTATTAAGTGCATCGCCTTTAGGTGTTAATGCCTACCTTATTGCTAATCAAATAAAACAACACCAAGCAACGCTTGCCAGCACTGTGGTTATGTCGACCGTTTTAAGTGGTATAAGCTTTACGCTTTGGCTGGCATTTTTATTATAGAGCCTTGATTAGCTAATCAGCTAACTCATTGCATTACACGTTACCCGGAGCATGAATGCTAAGGTATTCGCTGCGCTGGGTTTGCTCATTATAATTAATTACGGCAACTGCACCGGTATTAAAAATAGGCATATGGCCCACACATAACTGATCAACCAAATAACTTACTATGGGCATGTGCGCCACTACTAGCCAAGTATTACACGCAGGATGCGCCGCTATTAACGTTTCGATGTAATCGGCTGCAATTTGCGGTTTACCTTCAGGTATAATGTCTTTGCAGGTTTCGCTAAATTTAAACGTGTTATTTTTAGCAACCCCTTTTGCTGTTTGTTGAGCTCTAATGTAAGGACTAACTAACAGCGCATCGGGTGCATAGTTTTTTGCCAGCCACAGCCCCATTTTTTCAGCTTCAATATGACCCTTTTGGGTTAACTGTCTCGCTGCATCATCGGCCTGCATTGGCGTTGCTTCGCCGTGGCGCATTATTAAGATTGTTTTCATAATAAATCAACCAATTAAAGAATATAAAACAGTAGCCAATTTGCCCGTTCTTCCGCTATATTAACAAGGTAACACTATTTATTTCTTAAATAGTTCTGTCATGGTATTCAGGTAAATCTTATCGCTGTATTTCTCTGTCCTGAAGTTATCATCTGTTGTTAACAAGTAAACATTTAGTTTCAGGAGCATCATTTGAATATCAGTCGCAATGATAACAGAGCCTACCGCGCTCTAACACTGGACAATGGTCTAAAAGTACTCTTAGTGCAAGATAAAGATGCAACAAAAGCCGCTGCGTCTATGGCTGTTAATGCTGGACATTTTGACGACCCTGTTGATAGGCAAGGCTTAGCACACTTTTTAGAGCACATGCTATTTTTAGGCACAGATCAATTTCCTGACTCAGGTAGCTTTAATAATTTTGTATCACAAGCGGGCGGCAATACCAATGCCTGGACCGGAACTGAGCACACTTGCTACTTTTTTGACATTAATAATCAAGAATTTGAACATGCGCTAAAGCAATTTAGCCGGTTTTTTATTGCGCCATTATTAAATGCTGCAGAAACAGAAAAAGAACGTAACGCGATAGAAGCAGAATTTAAATTAAAAATTAAAGACGACGGCCGTCGTATATACCAAGTACATAAAGAAACGGTTAATCCGGCTCACCCTTTTGCTAAATTTTCGGTAGGTAATTTACAAACATTAGCCGACAGAGAGCGCTGCATTAGCGACGAGCTAAGAGACTTTTTTAAGCAGTTTTATCAAGCTCAATACATGACTTTGGTCATATGCGCTAATGAGGAGCTCGACACTCTCCAAGCATGGACAAAACAATACTTTACTGCGGTTTGTGGTAACGCCAAGCAACCAAAACCCGCAATTAGTGCGCCGCTATACCGAGCGCAAGACCTAGGAAAACTGCTGCACATTGAACCTCATAAGCATATGCAAAAGCTTATAGTGAGCTTTGCAATGCCTAATATTGATGACTTTTATCGTCACAAAACAGTGAGCTTTATTGCACACTTACTCGGTTATGAAGGTGCGGGCTCCTTATACTCTATTTTAAAACAGCAAGGCTGGATAAATGCACTTTCTGCCGGGGGTGGCATTAATGGCAGTAATTTTAAAGACTTTAATATTAGTATGGCACTAACGGATGAAGGTATTGAATACTTTGAAGATATTATTGAAATGATCTTTGAGTATATTTGCCTTATTAATAACAATATTGAACAGCTACCGCGCTTATACCAAGATAAAAAGAAGCTATTGCAAATTGCCTTCGATAACCAAGAACAATCGCGCTTAATAGACTGGGTAAGTAACTTAAGCATTAATATGCAACATTACGATCAGCCTAACTACTTACAAGGCGACTATTTAATGGAAGGCTTTAAACACGCCACCCATGAAATGGCCATGCAATGGTTAAAGCCACACAATATGCGCTTGGTACTTATTCACCCCGGGGTTGAGCCTCAACATAAAGCAGCTTGGTATAATACACCTTACAAGGTTGAAAAAATTTCGACTAGTTGGCTCGATGCACTAAGTAACATTAATAAACCACTCAATGAAATGCGCTTACCTGTTGTTAATCCTTATTTAACCAAAGACGTTGAGCTGTTTGATATAATTGAGCCACAAACAAAACCTGAGCTAATAGTCACAGAGCCTGGTTTTGATTTTTGGTTTAAACAAGACAACACCTTTCGCGTTGCCAAAGGTCATTTTTACTTGGCAATGGACTCAGACTTTGCAATAAAAGATGTAAAGCACATGGCACTCACCCGCCTCTTTTCTGATTTATTTATGGATAGCGTTAGCGAGCAATTTTACCCTGCCGAACTTGCAGGACTTAGTTATCACTTAACGTCTCATCAAGGTGGGTTAACACTACATACAGCGGGGCTCTCATCAAGCCAGTTAGAGCTGGTTGATGAACTCATTGATGCTTTATTTAACGTAGAAATTTGCTCTAAACGTTTTGCCGAGTATAAAAAGCAATTAGTAAGGCATTGGCGTAACAGTAATCAAAATAAGCCCGTAGGTGAGCTGTTTAGCATGTTAGGCGCAAAAATAATGCCGTGGAATCCACAGCCAGACGAGTTGGCTGACGCATTAAAAAACACGTGTTTTCAGCAGTTTAATGAATTTAGACAAGACTTTTTTAAAGCCCTGCATGTAGAGTCATTTTTACATGGTAACTGGCAACAAGCTGATGCTATTAGCTTTCAGAAAAAAGTAGCCGCGCATTTAAAAAGCGCCGCTGTAATAGCCGATTTAACACGACCATTATTTGAAATTAAAAAAGTAACGCGCTTTGAGTTAACGCTGCCTTGTAGTGATCACGCTATGCTTATTTATTATCAAGCGCAAACCGACTGTGTAAGTGAAAAAGTAAAAATGATGGCGCTAAATCATCTAATCAATCAAGACTACTTTAACGAACTGCGCACCACGCAACAGTTAGGCTATTTGGTTGGTGCCGGTTACGCGCCTTTTAATACCCGCGCAGGCATTGTTTTTTATGTGCAATCACCCAAGTTTGAAGCCAAAACAATACTGCAGCGCCATAATAACTTTATTCATGACTATTTAACCAATATCGATAATTTAACCCCGCAAGATTGGTTACAACAAAAGCACGGCCTAACCACGCATATAGCCGAAGCAGATAAAAACCTGCGACTGCGCTCGCAACGATTATGGTTAGCTATTGGTAATCGTGATCACAAGTTTCATATGCAACAACGCTTGCTTGATGCATTAAATGCATTAACCCTTGCAGATATAAAAGCATACGCGCTAAGCCTTTTTAATGAAAATAGACCTAGGTATGAATTTTTAAGCTCTGCAAAGCCTAATAAAGCGCATAATCAGGTCCTTTACTCGCATTCTCTTTGACAGTGAGTAACGCTTGATTTAGATTGTCGTTTGAAAATTAAATGTTATAAAAACAATAAAAATAATGATCACAATAATAATAAAAATAAGCTTACTATTAGCCCTATTAGTTGCCTCGCATAGCCTATATGCCTTAGAGGCAACTTTTAACTTAAATTTAAATACCGTTGCAGTTACGGCAAGCGCAATAATTGTGCTTGTTTTATGCTACATGCTAACGGTTATATATAAACTTAAGCGCTCGCGCTATCAACTTATGCTTTCTGAACAACGCTTAAAAAGCACTGTTGAAGGCAGTGGCGATACCCTTTGGGATTGGAATATAAAAACCGGTAAAGTACTTCGTATTAACGATAAGTACTTAATGGATTCAATATTATCAACAGAGTTTCCACCTAATAAAAGCCTTATTCACCCAAGCGACATTACCCAAGTAGAATATTTACTTAAAAAACACTTTGCTCAGCAAACTCCTTTTTTTGAAGCGACTTATCGGATTAAAGATCATTTTGGCGGCTGGCTCTGGGTACTCGATCGCGGCAAAATAATAGAAAAAGACACCAACCTTAGTCCCTTACGCATGACAGGCACAGTGCGCGACATTTCACAATTAAAGCTAACCGAAGAGCGTTTAAACCTTTTTGCAAAATGCGTTGAATCGCTAACCGATGCCCTGGCTATTTACGATAAAAACTTTAAGTTAGTGGATATTAACCCCAGCTTTTTAACCTTATTTGGTGGCGTGCGCGAGCAGTATCTTAAAAAAGATTTTAATTTGCCCGGCTACGATAAAAGTTACATTAACACCATTAAAAAAACCGTATACCAGCGAGATAGCCTGCAACAAGAAGTTAAATTACGCAATAGTGCACATGTTTTATTGCCCATAGAAATTTCGATTGATGAAATTAGAAATGATCAAAACCAAATAACTAACTATGTCGTTGTATACTCTGATTTAACCGAGCGTAAAAAAGCCGAATCGCAACTGCATAACCTCTCCAATAGAGACCGCACCACCAACCTGCCTAACCGTAATTTGTTTTTTACCGACTTACAAAAATTAGGGCAACTAAACTCGCACCATGCTTTGTTAGTTTTCGACTTAGATAACTTTAAAAAAATAAATGACTCTTTAGGGCACCAACTAGGTGACAGCTTATTAGCTAAACTCGCTATGCGGCTAAATAAGCTCACTCGCGAAAATGACGTGTTTTATCGTTTAGGCGGCGATGAGTTTGCACTGGTAATGTCTGATACTAACGACATATATACGATTACCCGCACCGCTAAACAGTTTTTAGCGGCTATTGCTACGCCTTTTAAAATGGCCGGACATGAGCTTGCCATTACCTCAAGCGTTGGCATTGTGTTGTTCCCTGAAGATGGTAATACCCCAGAGCTACTATTAAAAAATGCCGACACAGCTATGTACCACGCTAAAAAGAAAGGTAATAGTTATCTGTTTTTTAATGACACCATGAACCGTGAAGCCGTAAAGCGCCTGCAAATAGAAAACCTAATGCGCTTTGGTTTAAAAGAAAATCATTTTGCCGTGTATTACCAACCAAAAATGAATATTCACACCGGTAAACTTGTGGGAATGGAGGCATTAGTACGCTTTATCACGCCTAAAAAAGGCATTATTAGCCCGGGTGTTTTTATCCCAATAGCAGAAGAAACAGGGCAAATAATAGAAATTGGTGAAGTGGTTTTAAATAAAGCCTGTCGCGATGTAAAAGAGTGGCTTGATGCGGGCTTATTTAATGGCAGAGTTGCTGTGAATTTATCGGCAAAGCAATTTAGTTTACCCGACCTAACAACACGTATTGATGTGATTTTACAAAAAAATGCATTGCCCTCTTACTTTTTAGAGCTAGAAATTACCGAAGGCACGGTAATGGACGATCCTAAAGATGCTATCGCAATAATGTGCTCACTCAGCGCCCGAGGTATTCATTTAGCAATGGACGACTTTGGTACCGGCTACTCTTCGCTGGCCTATTTAAAGCAGTTTCCGCTTAATACGCTTAAAGTTGATAAAGCCTTTATTGATGACATGAAAAACGAGCGCGGCCGCAATATGGTCGACTCAATTGTTACTATTGCCCATAACCTTGACCTACATGTGGTTGCAGAGGGCGTAGAGCAAGCGTCGCAAATAGAAATACTCAAACAATTAAACTGTGAAACAGTACAAGGCTACTATTACTCTAAGCCGCTATCAAAAGATGAGTTTACCGAATTTTTAAAACTCCAGCACAGCAAGTCTGTACCTAGTTTAATTAGCCAGATTAAAAAAGTAGCTGTCACTAATTAAAGTTAAAAAACAGAAATAAAAAATTAAGGACGCCATATGCAAGGGTTAATGCCTACACTTCGCAGTAACGCACGGCGATAATGTAAATTAAACAAACACCATGCAACCGGCCCAAGTAAACCCGCTAACAACAGCCAACGCTTAACCGGCATGCCCTTTTTAATCGCCTCTAAATACATAATCGCTATAAACACTGCGCTTAATAAAACAAAAATCAAAGCAATACCTAAACCTGTAAAAACAAGCCGCGTATTTTAACCATAAAATGACTGTTTTTAAAGCTATGCACTTACTATTTGAATCTAAGCAATAAAAAAAGCCGAACAAGTCGGCTTTTTAATATAAATAATTAGGCGCTTACTTTTCAGCACGGCCCATAAATTTATGCTCTGCAGTATTGATACGAATACGATCGCCTGTAGAAATATGCTCAGGAACTGAAATATTTAACCCTGTAGACATACGCGCCGGCTTTGAGCGTGCACTCGCCGAAGCACCCTTAATAGATGGGTCGGTTTCTTCCACAACCAGTTCAACACTTGATGGCAAATCTAGGCCAACCGGTGCGCCATCTATTACAATAACGTGCACGCCTTGAGTTTCTTCATTTACGAACAAAATCTCTTCGCTAATCGCATCTTTACTTAGATTATATGGCGTGTAATCTTCGTTATCCATAAACACATACTCGTCACCATCAATGTACGAAAGCATAGCTTCACGACGAGTTAAATCAGCAAGTGTTAACATATCACTGTCTTTAAATGTTTCATCCACTTTGCTGCCCGTTACTACGTCGTATAAACGCATACGGTACAAACTACCACCAGCACGACCTTGTGGAACTGAGCGTACTATATCTTTTACAACTAAAACGCGACCATTAAAATCAATGGCTGTCCCTTTTTTAACTTCACTCGCCTTTGGCATGAATATATTCCTATTATTTTTGACTCTGAGAAACATACCACGAACTAGATTTTGTTCAACTAAAACTGCTTCAAAACCCCGCTATACCTTGGATTAACTCATAAAATTATGATTTTTACAAAAATACATATAATCAAACATTAAAAAAACTGTTATGGTAGTTTCATCGAGTATGACTTCAAGGAATGGATCATGGACCAACAAACTGTACATGAGTATTTAGTTAACAAACCACTAGTTAAAGTAACCCAACCTTTTTCTAAAGAAGTTGATGTTTACAAGGTAAACCATAAAATGTTTGCCACCCTTGCACTGGGTAATGATGATAATAACGACGCCAATGGCGAGCCTATTTGGTGGTTAAATTTAAAATGTGACCCCGACGAAGCACTAGCATTAAGAGATATGTTTACTGCAGTGATCCCTGGCTATCATATGAATAAACGCCTATGGAATACCATAATACTAGATGGCACAATCCCGCAAAATGAGATTAAGCGAATGATTGATAATTCATTTGATTTAGTGGTAGATAACATGCCTGAAAAAGATAAAAAAATTATCGCCGCCCATCTTTAAATACCCCATTTTATTTTAAATACGCTTGAAGTACTTCAAGCGTATTTATTACCAATATTTAGCCCCCCCTAAAGCTAAATTCAAACTTCCTGTTATATACCTCGATGCCAAAACACTTTTCAACACACAGCGTTTACCTTTAAATATCAGCAAGTACAAAAACCCACTTTCAAGCAGTAGACAATACTCTCTAAGGGTATGGTTTATTACTTATTCAAGTGATATTTAGTGAGTTTAATAATTTGAGTGGTTAGTAAACTTTTTAATAGGCTTTCGCTTAAATAATTTAGCCATAAAAAAACCGCATATAAAATGCGGTTTTTATTAGTAAATGCTTATTTACTTATTCTTTAGCACTTGGCGCTGCAGCATCGTCAGTGGCTTGCTCTGCAGGCTCTGACTCAACTGTTGGCTCTGTGCTTGGCTGAGCGGCATAAAACTTAGCACCTGACTCTGCCATTGCTACAAGGGTGTCGCAAGGGGTGAAAATTGCATTGCTACTGCCTAATGTAGACATATCTGAGCTTATCTTACTTGCGCCTAGTTTATCCATATAGCTAAATGGTCCGCCGAAGAACGGTGGAAAACCAATACCAAAAATAGCACCAATATCACCATCACGCGGGCTGGCAATAATGCCTTCGTCTAAACAACGAACCGCTTCATTTAGCATTTGTGCGATACAACGTTTGGCAATTTCGCTTTTATTTAAACGTGGAGCTGGGGTAACGTTTAGTAGTTCGTAAACTGACTCATCAACCTTTTTGCCTTTTTTATCGTACTCATAAAAGCCACGACCAGTTTTACGACCAAGGCGTTTTGACTCTATCATACGAGTAAATGCATCGGGTGCTTTAAAACGCTCGCCTAGCTCTTTTTCTAAAATTGGCGCAATTTTAGAACCAATATCAATACCCACTTCATCAAGTAATGCCAGTGGACCTACCGGAAAACCAAACTCAACTAAGGCTGCATCAATTTTTTCAATTGGCTCGCCTGCTAGCATTAAGTTAGCCGCTTCGTTTAAGTAAGGCGCTAAAATACGGTTTACATAAAAGCCGGCGGTATCTTTTACTACAATAGGTGTTTTACCTTGCTTGCGCGCAAAATTTACCACACGAGTAATGGTCTCTTTTGAGGTGCCTGCGTGTGGAATAATTTCTACCAGTGGCATTTTTTCTACTGGTGAAAAATAATGTAAACCAATCACGTTTTCAGGGCGCTGAGCTTGAGCTGCAATTTGCGAAATAGGTAATGACGAGGTATTACTTGCAAAAATAGTATTTTCTTGGCATTCACGCTCTATATCAGCAACCATGCCTTGTTTAAGCTCAAGATCTTCAAATACCGCTTCAATTACTAAATCTATATTTTTAAAACCGCTGTAATCGGTAGCGCCTGTAATACGGCTCATTGTTAGCTGCATATCGGCTTTAGACATAATACGGCGCTTTATGCGCTTATCTAAAATTTTATAGGTGTAGCTCATTGCATTACTAATGCCCTGCTCTGCTACATCTTTAATACGTACCGGTACTTTAGCTTTAACGGCACTTACGTGCGCAATACCTGCGCCCATTAGTCCGCCACCTAACACTGCGGTTTTGTTAATTGCTGGTGCGTCGCCGTTGCGCCAGTCTTTTTTCATTTCTGTGGTTGCAAAAAACACACTGCGCAGCGCTTTTGATTCGTCGCTCATTACCAGCGTTGCAAAGCTTTCCGCTTCGGTTTTATACGCTTTTAGCTTATCGAGCTCTACGCTTGCACGTACTGCTTTAATAATTAAAAGTGGCGCAGGGTAATGTCCGCCCGTTTGTTTAATGACGTTTTCTTTTGCTTTTTTAAAGATAAAGTTACGGCCAAACGGATTTGATTCTAGCAGCTTGCTCACGGTGTCGAGTTTTGGCTCTTTAGCTGGTGCTTTGCCTTTAGCGGCAAATTCTTTCGCTACTTTTAATAGCACGCTATGTGGTACGCAATCATCTAATACACCGGCTTTTTTAGCTTGCTTTGCACGAATTTGCTTACCAGTTAGCATCCATTCTAAGCCTTTTTGAATGCCAATTATTTTAGTTAAACGCTGAGTACCGCCACCGCCAGGTAATAAACCTAATTGCACTTCTGGCAAACCAATTATGGTAATACCACTGTCGGTGCCTACGCGATAATCACAGGCTAGTGCAAACTCTAATCCACCACCTAAAGCAGCGCCATGAATAGCACTAACCGTAGTGAAAGGTAGGTTTTCCATGTCAAAAAATGCATGGTGACATAACTCGCTAATAGCTAAAGCATCTTCACGCTTTTGCACACTATCAAGCATTTTAACGTCAGCGCCAGCAATAAAGTTATCACTTTTACCACTAATAAATACCATGCCTTTTACAGACTGCTGTTTAGCTTCGGCTAGTAAGGCTTTTAAATCATCGGCAAAACTACTGCGCAGGGTATTCATTTTTTCGCCCTGCACATCTATAGTTACTACGGCGATTTTATTTTCATCAACCGTTAAATTAAATACTGAATCTGACATTACGCACTCTCCAATACAAAAGCTGCACCTAAACCACCTGCAGCACAGGCTGTTGTTAATGCTAAACCGCCACCACGACGCTTAAGCTCGTATAAGCTTTGCGTAATTAAGCGAGCACCGGTTGCTGCAAATGGATGTCCATAAGCAAGCGATCCACCTAATACGTTAAACTTATCCATGTTAATTTCGCCAATCGCTTTGCTGCGACCTAAGTGCTCTTGCGCAAACTTATCTGAGGCAAACATTTTCATGTTAGCGAGTGTTTGCGATGCAAACGCTTCGTGCATTTCTATTAAGTCTAGGTCGGCAAGGGTAATACCCGCTCTATCTAGTGCGATAGGCGTGGCATGAGCTGGACCCATAAGCATATCTTTTTCAACACCAATGGCTGAAAACGCAAAACTGCGTACATAACCAAGGATTTCGTAACCCAGTGCTTTTGCTTTGCTTTCGCTCATCATTAATACCGCAGCTGCACCGTCGGTTAAAGGGGTGGCGTTTGCTGCAGTTACTGTACCGTGTTGGCGGTCAAATACTGGCTTAAGCTTAGCGTAGCCTTCAACCGTTGAGTTTTTACGAATGTTGTTATCTTCTTCAATAAAGCTTTTATATGGCGGTAAGTGCGCCGTCATTACTTCATCTTTTAATTTTCCATCTGCCCATGCTTGGGTTGCTAATGAATGCGAGCGATGCGCTAATGCATCTTGATCTTCACGGCTAATGTTATGTGTTTTAGCCATTTGCTCAGCAGTTTGCCCCATTGAAAGGCCTGTTGAGTACTCTGCAACTGCAGGAGGCACTGGCAATAGATCTTTTAAACGCAACTTTGAAAATATTTTTAAGCGCTGACCTAAGGTACGCGCTTTATTTAAATCAACTAAACTGCCAGCTAATTTTTTGCTCACGCCAATGGGTAGTACCGATGAAGAATCGGCGCCACCAGCAATACCTACAGTAACAGAGCCGGCCATAATAGACTCAGCAACGTTGGCAATAGCCTGAAAACTAGTCGCACAGGCACGTGATACTGAATACGCATCAACCGATACCGGCATGCCAGTACCTAATACAATTTCGCGTGCTATATTTGGTGCTTCTGGCATTTGTACTACCTGACCAAATACAAGTTGATCAATTTCTGACTTGTTGAAATTTAATCGCTCAAGCATTTCGTTAACCACAAGTTTACCCATATCAAGTGCAGGTACATGGTGGAACGCTGTTGCTTGCTTGGCAAAAGGTGTACGTAGGCCGCTAACTATGGCTATACGATCGCCTTTTTGTGTTTTAAGTATGTTTTGCTCAGACATTAATTATGCTCCCGCTGACAGGTCTGACCTGTTTGTTTTACTCGATTCTAAACAACCCGTGTACTAAAGCCAATAGATAAACTGAAATTTATCGATTAGTAGGCAAATAAAATTCTCTAAGACCTACTATATAAGTACTACAATAGGCTTTTTTAGACGCATTTACAAAGTTTTGTGATAGGCTAAAAGTCGTTAATAAATAACGAACTATTTTTAAAAATACAGTCTAACTCTTGAGTTATCCAATTTTAAACCTTATAACTAGGTCAGTATTTCGTACCCAAATAACTTTGGTATTATTCCAGCTGACGAGGACAGTCTATTTATTATGGCAGCTAACGCATTTTCACAATTAAAAACGTACTTAGATACACAAATTATTGGCCAGCCAGAGCTTACTCAAGCGCTACTTATTACCATTTTAGCTGACGGCCACTTATTAGTAGAAGGCCCTCCTGGCCTTGCAAAAACGCGCGCCGTAAACGCCTTAGCTAAAGGCATTGAAGGCTCGTTTCAGCGGGTGCAATTTACGCCCGACTTGCTCCCTGCCGATATTACTGGTACTGATATTTATCGTCAGCAAACCAGTGAGTTTGTATTTGAAAAAGGCCCACTGTTTCATAATCTTATTTTAGCTGATGAAATAAACCGTGCCCCAGCTAAAGTACAATCAGCCTTATTAGAAGCCATGGCAGAGCGCCAAGTAACTGTGGGTAAAAATACTTATCCGCTAAGTGACTTATTTTTAGTAATGGCCACACAAAACCCGCTGGAGCAAGAAGGCACTTACCCGCTACCTGAAGCGCAGCTTGACCGTTTTTTACTGCATTTGAGTATAGGTTACCCCGGCGCAGAGCACGAATTAGACATACTGCGTTTAACCCGAGGCGAAGCATTAAACGAGCAACCAGCAGTAATGCAAAAAATTAGTCAAAGCGATTTATTTGCCGCTCGTAAAGCTATTTTAGGCCTTTATTTAGCACCACCACTTGAGCAGTATTTAGTACAGCTTATTATAGCTACCCGTGAAGGCGCTAAGTTAGATGCACAACTAGGTAGCTGGATTGAGTTTGGTGCCAGCCCACGTGCCACTATTGCTCTTGATAAATGTGCCCGTGCGCATGCTTGGTTGCAAGGCCGCGATTTTGTAGCGCCCGACGATATTCAGGCAGTAGTACATAATGTATTGCGCCATCGTATTATTTTAAGTTACGAAGCCCAAGCCGATGGCATTACTAAAGATCAGGTAATTAGCCGTATTGTTGAACTTGTAGCCGTACCGTAACTTATGCAAACACCATTAGATCCCCAAGCATGGCTTGCACAAAGCCATAGCCACGGTGTTAATTTAGCGCTTAAAGAGCTGATGTATTACAAAGCCAAAGCGCAATTGCTAGAGCTGGCTCCTAAAGTAAAAATTAAAAACACCTTAACCGGGCAATACCTTGCGCCGCATAAAGGCCGTGGTATGGAGTTTGCCGAAGTACGCCACTATCAACAAGGCGACGATATTCGCTCTATTGATTGGCGTGTAACTGCGCGCACTGGCGAAACACACACTAAGCTTTTTCAAGAAGAGAAAGAGCGCCCGGTGTTTATTTTTACTGATTTTTCAAACTCGATGCTATTTGGCTCGCAGTTGTTATTAAAATCGGTGCAAGCCGCGCACATTAGCGCATTAGTTGCTTGGTCGGCCTGCCAACGTGGTGACCGTATTGGTGGCATTGTATTTAATCAGCACTCTCATTTAGAACTCAAGCCCAGCGCCCGTGAAAAAGCGGTATTAAAGCTGTGTCATAATTTGTGTGATAGCCACCAGCAAGCCCTTAACGCAATTGACGAGCAAGCCACTAACAACTTTAGCGATAACTTAAAGCGCCTTAACCATTTGGCTAAACCCGGTAGTTTAGTGTATTTAATTTCTGACTTTAATGCCCTAGACGACGCCAGCTTTAAACAGCTCGAAATACTAAGCCGTCACTGCGAGCTAATTGGTTGCCACATAAGCGATCCATTTGAGCATCAGTTACCGGCATTTAAACAAGCCGTTACAGTAAGCGCCAATGGCCAAGACTTTGCCCTACCACTTATGGATAGTAGTTTTAGAGCTCGCTTTGCTAAAAATGCCGAACAGGCATTTAGCACACGCTTTAATCGCTTAACTAAATCGGGTCTTAATTTAATATCATTCAATGCAGCCACACCGCTTGAGCTGCAATTAGTGAGAAAATAACCATGCAAACGTCTCCACTTGATGGCCTACACGACATAATAGCGCCAAGCCAAGTAAATTGGTGGCCACTTGCCCCTGCTTGGTGGGTTATTATTGCCGTTTTGTTATTGCTGCTAAGCGCCGCAATTTATATGGCTTATAAGCGTTATAAATTTAAACAACCAAAACGCTTCGCGGTTAATTTAAGCCAACAGCACACTGATCCTCAGCAATTACATATTATTTTAAAACGCTTAGTCATCGCCTATTACGATAAACGCCTTGCTACGCAATCTACCAAGCAGTGGTGTAATACGCTTAATACACTAACCGGATTAAGTTTTAGTGAACAAGAAATTCTCAGTGTTTATAATCTTGAGCAAAACAATAGCGCGCTAGAAAATAAGTTTCGCCAAGCAATTAAGCAATTTAAGTTAAAGGAAGTGGTTAATGTTTGAATTTAGCTGGCCATGGCTGTTTATATTACTCCCCCTGCCTTTATTACTATTATTACTAAAACCGGCTGTAAACAATGCGCACACTCGACTGCGGATCCCAAGCTTTGCCAAACATAACTTAACCAGCCAAAGCGTTGAAGCTCATGCACGGCGCTTAACTCCGTTCGAGTGGGTTATATGGCTATTACTGGTAATAGCTGCGGCAAACCCTACTTGGTTAGATGATCCTATTTCAATGCCAAACGAAGGCCGCGATATAATGCTGGCGGTTGATTTATCAGGCTCTATGACCGAGCAAGACATGGCTTACAATGGCCAATATGTTGACCGCTTAACTATGGTTAAAGCGGTATTAACTGATTTTATAGAGCAGCGCCAAGGCGACAGGCTCGGCCTTATTTTATTTGGCGACACCGCCTTTTTACAAACCCCCCTTACGCGTGATGTAAAAACCGTAAGTAAAATGCTTTCTGAGGCACAAATTGGTTTAGTTGGCCGCGCCACTGCCATTGGCGATGCTTTAGGGTTGTCGGTAAAACGTTTTGCAAACAAAGATAAAAGCAATCGTATTGTGGTGCTGCTAACCGACGGGCAAAACACTGCGGGTAATTTAAAACCCGAAGAAGCCCTACTGCTTGCCCGCGATGCTGGTATAAAAGTGTATACCATTGGCGTTGGCTCAGATAATCCTCGTGGGTTTAGTTTATTTAATATGGGCGGTATGAGCGGCGACACAATAGATGAAGGGTTATTAAAACGCATAGCCGAGCAAACTGGCGGCTTGTACTTTAGAGCTAAAGATGTAGCCGGTTTACAGCAAATTTATGCCGAACTAGACAAATTAGAGCCCATTAGTGTAGATGAGCAAACCTTTCGCCCGCAAAGCTCATTATTTTACTTGCCGTTATTAATCGCTATTTTGCTAATTAGCTTAAAAGTAATGTTAACAACCCTGCGCGCAATAAAGGAGCCTAACTAATGGATTTTGAATTTATTCGCCCTGCTATTTTATGGTTACTTATACCCGCAGCTGGGTTATTTTTTGTTGCCTTAATTAAGCGCAAAAAAGCCAGCAATGAGCAGCTAATTGCACCGCATTTAGCACAGTTTATTATGAGCGACGCAAGCACTAAAACTAACCAGCCACTTTGGTTACTAGCGCTATTTTGTAGCTTAGGGATTATATTTAGTGCCGGCCCCAGCTTTGAAGAAAAACAAGTACCTGTGTTTCAAAGCAAAAATGCTCGCGTTATTGTTATGGACATGTCGTACTCTATGTACAGCACAGATATTTTGCCAAATAGATTAATGCAGGCGCGTTTTAAAGCCCTCGATATGATTGATTTATTTAAAGAAGGCGACACAGCGCTAGTAGCCTATGCAGGCAGTGCTTATACCATTTCACCGCTAACCAACGACGCCACTACACTTGAAAACCTAATACCTAGCTTAAGCCCAGAAATAATGCCCGACAAAGGCTCTAATGTTTTAGCTGGCCTTGATATAGCAAAAGAGCTATTAGGACAAGCCGGTTACCTAGACGGCGATATTATTTTAATAACCGACGGCATTGATCAGCAAGAGCAAAGTGAGGTGAGCACCTTTACTAAAAACACCCAATACCGATTAAATATCTACGGTGTAGGCACCGCCCAAGGTGCGCCAATTAAACTACCCGAAGGCGGATTTTTAAAAGACCACTACGGGCAAATTGTAGTGCCGACTATTAATACCAGCCAGCTAAAAAGTTTAGCTACAAACAGCGGCGGTAAATTTGCTAGTTATCAGCCAAGTAGCGCCGACATTGCTGTTTTTGCACCTAGCGCTAATGGTGAGTTGTTAAAAGATGAAAAACAAAACCATGCGCTTTGGCGTATAGACGCCGGTATTTATGGCTTATTACTGCTACTACCTTTAAGCCTTTATTTATTTAGACGTGCGGCTTTGCTGAGTGTGTTTTTAGTGTTTAGCTTTTTACCACAGCAAAATGCGTATGCCGTAGAGCTGCCCACAGTTTTAAAAAACACCGATCAGCGAGCGCTTGATGCTTATAACAATAAAGATTATGAGCAAGCAATAACAGCCCAATCGAGCCAATTAAAAGGCGCTGCGCTTTATCAGCAAGGGAACTTTGAGGCCGCGGTTAATCAATTTAGTGATGATAAATCGGCAACCGGTTTTTATAACTTTGGTAACGCACTTGCTAAAGCGGGCAAGCTAGAGGAAGCAATTAATGCTTATCAACAAGCTCAAGCATTACACCCTAACTTTACACAAGCCGCAGACAACCAAGCACTGGTTGAGCAATTACTGAATCAGCAGCAAGAGCAACAAAACCAAGGCGGTGACGAATCACAAGACGGGCAAAAAAGTGATGAGCAAAACCAACAGCAAAATTCTGATGAAGCCAAGCAAGATCAGCAACAAAATGATGAGCAAGGCGAAGCGCAAAGCGACAGTGAAAAAAACAGTGACGATAAATCGGATAAAGACTCTGAGCAAGCACAAGAGCAAGCTGATCAACAAAATAAACCTGACATGCAAGCTGAGCCGCAAAACGAGCAAAGTGAAAATCAACCAGCCGAACAGCCAAATGATAACGCTGAGCAACAAAGTGAGCCACAGGCTGCAAACGAACCTGTGCCCGACGAGCAACAACAAACTGCCGAGCAACAAGCGCAAGCAGTACAAGCCAGTGAGCTGACTAACGAAGAAAAAGAACAAGCACAGCAGCTTAATCAGTTACTGCGAAAAGTGCCCGACGATCCCGCTATTTTATTACGGAACAAAATGCAATTAGAAGCCCAAAAAAGACAATATCAACGTCGCCCCACAGGAGTAGAAAAGTCATGGTAATGCGATTATTTTGCTGTTTATTGCTATTAAGTGCGATGCCATTGATGGCTGCCACCAAACTCGAAGCCAGTGTAAATAAAAACCCGGTGTTAGCGGGTGAGTTTTTTATTCTTAATATTACAGTAGACGACACAATTAAAGATGAACAACCCGATACCTCAATGCTGTTAAAAAGCTTTGTGGTTGGCCCTACTAGCTTAAGTACTCGCACCAATATTATAAATGGCAGTATGAACAAGCAAACTACCTGGTCAGTTAAACTAATGACCCGCCGTGAAGGTGAATACACTATACCGTCGTTTACTGTTGCAGGGCTTAGCTCGCAGCCTATTACTTTAAAAGTAGCCAAGCGCGCAGCTGATGCCGATAAAAATAACGATATATTTTTAAAAACATCGCTCTCAAGTAAATCTTTGTTTGTACAAGAAGCCGGTGTTTATACGCTTAAACTTTATTTAGCCAAAGAGCTACTCGACGGCAGTTTAGGCACGCCTAGCATGGAAAATGCACAACTTAGCCAACTAGGTAAACAAACGGAAGATTATGAACTGGTTGACGGTAAACGTTACTTAGTCATTACTCGAGAGTATTTAATTCAGCCGCAAAAAAGTGGTGACTACACTATTGCCGGCCCAGCTTTTCAAGGCCGTGTGCAACAAAATTACCGCCAGTTAGAAGTATCGGCACTTGGCAATGATCAGCAAATAGAAATAAAGCCTATTCCAAGTAATTACAATGGCGCTTGGCTGCCTAGTGAGTTAGTAAGTTTAGATGAGCAATGGCAACCAGAGGATAATACTGTTGAGGTAGGCACTCCTATCACACGCACAATTACCTTAACGGCACTTGGTGTAACCAAAGAGCAACTCCCCGAAATATCAATGCCCGACATTACAGGGATCCGTAGCTACCCAGATCAAAAAGAAAATAACAATGCGGTGCGTAATGGCCGTGTAGTATCGCAGCAAATTGCCTCTTATGCTTTATTACCACAAACACCCGGCACCTATACGCTGCCCGAAATAAAACTGCCTTGGTATAACACTAAAATAAATCGTATTAGCTTTGCTACTTTACCAGAGCGCACTATTACTGTGATCCCTAGTAGCAATGCTGCTAATCCTGTGGTTATAAATGATTCGCAAAATACCAATAACCAAGCAGCAGGACAAAATAGTATAGATGCAACTAATCCGCTGCAAGTACAAAGCTCAACACCATTATGGTTAATAATTGTTGCTGTACTGGGCTATTTATTATGGATTGTGACTGCAATTTTTTATTGGTTAAGCCGTTCTACTCATAATGCGCATGTAGCAACTACAACTGACAAAACACCCGCGCTGCCTAGTTTGAAAAACTTATTACATGCAGCAAATAAAAACGATGCAAAAATGTTTTATAGCGCATTAAATATATATGCAAAAACAGTAACTAAGCAAAATATGGGCGCTATTGATACTTTATGCCGTGCTATTAATGATGCAGAACTAACTAATAACGTGATGCAGTTACAAACACAATTATACAGTAATAAAAAAACAACCAGCGATCTTACAGCTATAGTTAAATTACTTAAAAAGTATCAGGCTCAAACATTAAAGTCGCAACAAGCTGTATTAAAAGACCTTTACCATTAAATTTTAATGCGTATAGGCCTTTTATTACATTAAATAATATTTAACTAAAAAAAGAACTTATGTTTGGAAATAAAAAATCGAATAATCAGGTCTTAATTGATATGGCACAAAAGCAAAAGCGCTACGAAGCCTTGGTTCATGTTTACCATAAAGAGCTTTACCGCTTTGCCTATTGGTTATGCCGTGATCCACACATTGCCGATGACTTAGTACAAGAAACATTTTTGCGTGCCTGGCGCTCGCTCGACTCTTTACTGGATCAAAAAGCAGCAAAGTCGTGGTTACTTACGATTTTACGTCGCGAAAACGCGCGACGATTTGAGCGCAAACAATTTGATTATAGCGATATAGAAGATGAATTATTGGTTGATGAAAGCAGCCACTCTTTAGACGATGAAATGGAGCAAACTGTTATTCAGCGCCAAATTGCACTCTTGCCTGATGAATACAAAGAGCCGTTATTACTGCAAGTAGTAATGGGCTGCTCAGGCGAAGAAATTGCAAATATACTCGATTTAAATAAAAACACGGTAATGACACGTCTATACCGTGCTAGAAACCAACTTAAAGAGGCTTTAAGCCGTGATGATGAGCAACTTAAAGGGGCATCAAAATAATGGATGAGCTTGAGTTTCGTCGCCGCACTATTGCGCAGCCAAACGATATTGACAATGAGCTTACCGAGTTTGCTAAAGACAACTCAGAGCGACAACGGTTTATTAACGACATGAAAGATTTCGATAAATATTTACAAAGTGCAGCTAATGACGTTCCGGTACCTGAAAACCTAGCCGAGCGAATTCTTTTAAACACCTCTTTAAAAGAAAAAGCACAGCAACAAGCGCAAATACCGGCTAATAAAAACGTTATTGCATCGCGATCGCGCTTTAAGTTTGACCGAGTACATTTAGCCCTAGCCGCTTCGTTTGTTGTTACTATAAGTGCATTCTTTTTTAGTTCTGAGCAAAATACCTATGGCGCAGGTGAGCATGCTTTAGCCCACGTTTATCACGAAATAAATTCTCTCGATAAAACACAAGCAATTAGCCTGCAAAGCGTGAATGAAAAGCTCGCCTTACTTGGCGGACAATTAAGTGAGCTACCCGGTAAAATTACTTACGCTATGTTTTGTGACTTTAAAGGGGAGAAAGGCATACATTTAGTGTTTGAATCTGACTTTGGCCCTATGACGGTATTTATTGTGCCAACTAAAAATAAAGTGTTTGAAATGGGCTCTGATGACTTTCATGATGACAGATTTGAAGGCCATATTAATAGAGGCCAACAAGCCGATACCGTATTAATTGCCAGCTTAGGTGCGCCGGTGAATATGTATAATGAACGTGTTTCTGGCGCTATTCGCTGGCTGTAACCTTGTAGCTTCTCGCACCGCTTAGACCAGCTAAGCGGTGCGCTTAATGTTTAGTAATTTACTCCTGCCCCTTAAATATTACCAACCAGCCAACTGATTTTTAAAGTAAATAATATTTCTATAGGTATAATCGACACTTTATTTTATTTAAGGATTTTCATGAAGAATTTTGTCGTTATTTTATCTTTGTTGGCCTTGCTAATGACTGCAAGCTTTGATGCACAAGCACGTAAAAAGTTTGGTAGTAGCAAACGTGGTAAAACTCCAGCTACGCAACAAACCGCACAAAAGCAACAAACAGATACCAAGGCAGTTGCGCCTGCGGCAAAGCCAGCATCTAATAAAAAAGGCATTATGGCGGGTGTATTTGGTGGACTGCTTGCTGGTGGCTTAATTGCTGCTATGTTAGGTGGTGATTTTGAAGGGTTTCAGCTGCTAGAGATGATTTTACTTGCGGGTGCAGCCTTTATAATATTTAAACTTGTTCGTGGCTTTATGCGCGCAAGGCAGTCGCCTCAACTGGCCAGTGCTGGCATGTCACAAAATGCATTTAAACAAGCACCTATTGAGCATGAACAAACAACAAGTACAGGATTTGCTAATAGTACTGCGCACGGCGACGATGTGCCTTTTAACTTACCGCCTGGCTTTGATACAAACGGCTTTTTACAAGGTGCTCGTGAGCATTACCACACACTACAAAATGCGTGGAACGAAGCTGATTATCACACTATGGCTGAGTATTTAAGCCCTGAATTAGTGGCCGAATTTAAAGCAGAGCGCGAAGCAATTACAAGCGTAGCTACTGAAGTGATGTTTATAGATGCAGAACTAGTACGCGCAGATACGCTGACTGACAAGTGGCAAGTAAGCGTACGCTTTAAAGGTAAGTATCGCGATTTAGCAGATAAACAAGAACAACCTATTTTAGAAATTTGGCATTTAGAGCGTTTAACGCTTACTGATGCACCTTGGCTGATTGTTGGCGTTGAAGATTTAATAGACGCATAGGCTCTAAATACGAGGCAAAAATAAACCGCACTAACCTAAGGTTGTGCGGTTTTTTAGTTAAATAATTTAACTAACCTGAGCTCCGGATAATAAACTTATCTCAAGCAGCTGTTTTCAGCGCTAACTGCGTTGAATTTACTTGCAATAGGCCAGCTATTGACGCGTAAATTCGCCTTGTTTTCACTGAAAACCTCTGGCTAGAGAAAATAAAATTAAATATAACGATGATTCAATATGTTAGTAAATCTCTTAACCAGAGTTCAGGTTAACTATTATGATTTACATACGTCGGCAACTGCATTTGCAAAGTATTCAATATTTGCATCACTCACGCCCGCTACGTTTACACGACTTGAGCCAACAATATAAATGCCGTACTCTTTTTGTAGGCGAGTAATTTGCTCTTTATTAATTCCTAAGAAAGAAAACATACCGTGCTGACGCTCAATAAACGAGAAGTCTTGCGCTATGTCTTTAGTCGCTAGTGTTTCTTTAATTTGTGTACGTAAACCATTTATACGGCTACGCATTTCATCAAGCTCTTGATGCCACATTTGCGTAAGCTCAGTGCTGCTTAAAATTGTATTTACAATGTCAGCACCATGCGCTGGCGGCATTGAATAAATACTACGTACAACACTAAGTAATACTGAGTTTGAAATATCAGCAGTTGCGCTGTCTTTTGCAATTAGTGAACACGCACCAATACGTTCGCGGTAAAGACCAAAGTTTTTAGAACATGAAGAACAAATAATTAACTCTTCAACTGCGTCAGCTAAAATACGTAAACCACGTGCATCTTCTTCTAGTGAAGAGCCAAAACCTTGGTATGCAATATCAACAAGCGGCGTAAAGCCCACTTCTTTTGCAAGCTCAGCAACTACCTTCCACTGTGCTTCGTTTAAATCCATACCACTTGGGTTATGACAACACGCATGTAGTAAAACCACATCGCCTTTAGGCACTTGCTTAAGTGTGTTGATCATCTCATCAAATAATAAGTCTTTATTTTCGTAATCGTAATAAGGGTATTCTTTTACTGTTAAGCCCGCTGCTTCAAATAAGCTAATATGATTAGCCCATGTTGGCGTAGTTACCCACACTGTTGCTTTTGGATTACAACGCATAATAAATTCAGCAGCAACACGTAATGCCCCAGTACCACCTGGCGCTTGCGCCGTACGTACACGGTTAGCTAGTAATGTTTTGTGCTCACCTAATAGTAAGCTTTCCATTTTTTGGCAGTAATCTAAATTACCCGCTAAACCAATATAAGATTTGCTGGTTTCATTTTCTAAACGAAACGCTTCTGCTTTTTTTACCGCTTTAAGTACCGGTGTATTGCCTAGCTCATCTTTATAGACACCCACACCTAAATCAATTTTATTAGGGTTAGTATCTTGCTTATAGGCCGCCATAAGGCCAAGAATAGGATCTGTGGGTAATGGTTTTAATACTGAGAACATTGACTATCTCTTATCATTATTTAGGGGGTTGGTGTGAGCTTAAGCTTATCATAAAAACACGCTAGGTTGACTAGTGTTATTGGTACAAAAAAGTGAGGAATTTTAATACAGCATGCCATTAATACAGTTAATACCTTGTGCATGCAAAAAATCATTATTAAAAACCTCAACATAGTCTATTTTTGTTATTTAAACTAAAAATTGAGGAATTTTAATACAGCATGCAATTAGGACTGCGAGTACTTTTTCATCAAAAAAATCATTATGAAACGCCTCAGCATCAATAATTCCTACGCATTCACCACTCCTATTAAATAAAGGTAAGCACACCTCAGACTTAACCTTTGGGTCGCAAGTATAATACTCCCCTCCTTGGCTTAAGTATTGCTCAACATTATTAATAATACGGCCCGTTTTAGAGAGCGCAACTTGCACGTTGTTACTGCCCGCGGCAAAATCGGCTGTAAGCGGAAAAAGCGGCCTACTTGGCGCGCCATGATAAGCTAACTTTAAAAGCTGTTTACCCTGTGCAGTATCGTGAGTTTGATAAATACCATACCAATCAACCCCAGTTTGCTGCTGTATGTAGTTTACAATAGCCTGTAAGTTAGCAAGCTTAGTGTGCGTTTGCTCATTGTTAGTTACGTAAGTAGTTAACTTAAACGGTTCATCTTGCAGATAACCAAATAAACTACATGCTCCGCCCTCACCTAACTGTGGAATTTGATAATGCCAGCGAACTTCAGGCAAGCTAGTGCTTGCAAGTGCTTGCTCAAGCGCTGTTAGCTCTGCTGAAATTAAACGGGTGTCAGCACTGAGTTGTGCTTGTTGTAAATAGGAACTAATCATTTGGCCATCCATACTTCTATAGTGTGCAAATATTAGCATGGATTTTTTTACAGTGCTAGCTCAACTTATAACACATTTCAACTTGGTTCCCACTGCTGTTATAAGTCACTCTCTGTGCTATTTCGTCAAGCAGTGACAGCCCGCGACCAAACTCAGCTGCGTCATTAAACAGGGTATCTTGCTGGTGAGTGTACCCGCAGCCGCTGTCGCAAATAATAAAGTATAAGTTCAAGCTATCAGGGCAGTAACTTACATCTATAGAGAGTTTTGCATTACTAAGTTCTGCAAGTTTTTTTGCGCGCAATTCATAATATTTAAAAAAGCCATCATCTTGAGTTTTTAATTGTGAGTCTAATTTAAGTACACCATGATCAAGCGCATTATTGTATGCCTCCGATAGGAGTAAAAATATATTCGCTCTATGTGCTTTTAAGCCACTAATACTGCTGAGCATATTTACTAAATCATAAACCGGATCGGTGTTTTTTATTTGCTTCGAATCTAAACTCAATGACATATTAAACGCTAATTTAGAAAATGCCTCTCTGGGTTCCGGCTTTACACTTAGTGGTAAACAATTGAGTAACACTATGCTTATATCGTCTTGTTGTTTAGTACCATCAGCAAACTGACTTACGCTATTAACGATGTTTTCGCTGCTGATCATCGGGTTCATTTTTAAGGTTTCGATAAAGCGTAGTTCACTAAAAAAAACACCTTGTTTATTCGTTGTTTCAATTATGCCATCGGTTGCAAGTACAAGCCGTGTTTGCTCATTTACTTCAAAGTGAATAACCTCATGTTCAAACTCTTGATTGTTTAATATACCCAATGCCATATGTTGCGATTCGAGCGTTTTTTTAAGGTTACCTTGCTTATCTATTAAGTAAGTATCGGGAAGTCCGCCTAGCCATGCCGATATACTTTTACCAGATACACTTAGCTCTATAATAGTTGCAGCGCAAAACATATGTCCGGGCAGTAAATTGTATAATAATAAGTTTAATTCGCGGGCAATGTCGTGTAACGCCATACCTTTTTTAACCATAGTGTAAAACACACGCGATGCAGGTAAAGCGCCTATTGCCGCCGCTAAACCATGACCGGTAAAATCACCTAACATGCAATATAAATTACCTATAGGACTTTGCGCGACTAAAAACATATCGCCGTTAAACATGGTGGCAGGCGATAAATTAAAATCGAGGTGGGTTTTAAATTGATCTTGATTTTCGAGGGAGTTATTAAAAATATGCTCAATAATTTCATACTCTCGCTCACGCTGATTTTGATGCTCCTCAAGTAATATTTTTTGCTGGTTAGCCTTTTTACTTAATTCACGGGTTCTGCAGTGGGCTTTAATTTTGGCGTGTAAAATTACTTTTTCGAACGGCTTTTGAATAAAGTCATCACCGCCAACCGCTAAACAACGCTCAAAGCTGGCGTGATCATCCAGTGCCGTAATAAAAATAATAGGTAAATGAATATCGTTAAAGCGTTGTTTTATTATTTTTGCCGTTTCAAAGCCATCCATAATAGGCATTACTACATCAAGTAGCACAATATCAATTGGGGTTTGCGCGAGTATCTTTAGAGCGGCAACACCATTATACGCCAAAGAAACTGTATAGCCTTCTTGTGTTAATAGCCTTTGCAGTAATATTCGGTTAAGGGCTTGATCATCAACAACTAAAATATGCATCATAGGGCCTGTTTATCTTTCGAGGTTAAATTTGCAGCAGTATGTTTGGTATTTAGGCAAAGCAGAGCCTATGTAGTGTGGTTATTCCCCATAAATAGGCGATAACGCAGCATAAATGCCAAACATGCGCTGCCCTTTGGGTTCTTTCTAGGGACGATTAACTCTTTGTTGTTCGGTTTTTACTTAGCCCACTAGGTTACAAACCTCGCGCCGCGATTTAATCGCCCCTAGATTGAACAAATTTTAATCCTGAAAGGTCAACAGGCCCTAGTTAATATCAAACTTCTTATCAAACCGAGATATTTGTAATATTTTTTTTAATTGTGGTTGGCAGTTGCTGATCTCAAATTTATTGACCTGTGTATCTATGCTTTTTTGCATATTTAGCAGCATACCTAATGCTGAGCTGTCCATGTAATCGGTTTCCCTTAGGTCGATAATTACTTTAGTAATGCTTTTATCTATTTGCGCATACGCTTGGCGAAAAGATTGCACTAAATTAAAGTCAAACTTACCCTTTATATGTATTGTTAACGTAGCTGCATCGGCCGATATACTTTTAGTTAAACTCATATTATGTCCTATTAATATTCTTTGAATCAAATATAACTGTTTAAAACTAATTAGCAAAAATAAAAACATCAATACACAAATTTGCTATTATTTACGCCATTGTTTGATTCAATTTTTGTATAGGGTAATGATGAGCGATAGTCACTTAGTATATTCAACACAAACGGGGCGAATAGAGCAACCAAAACCAGAGAAAGAAGTTGCAGGTAAACTATTTAAAGACGGGTTTGTGCGTATTGAGCGCCAAACAAAAGGACGCAAAGGCAAAGGCGTTATGCTGGTAGTTGGAGTCGATCCTAAAGAGCATGATTTAAAAAAATTAGCTAAAGCACTTAAAAGTAAAATGGGCCAAGGCGGCGCAGTAAAAGACGGTCTTATTGAAGTACAAGGTGATGATCGCGATAAACTAAAAGCTATTTTAGAAAGCTTAACCTTTAAAGTAAAAATTGCGGGTGGTTAAACCCGCATTTTAATTTTATTTTTCGTCCTTCGCCATTTGCTCCAATCGTTCAAAAAGCGTGGGTAAATCGCGCTCTGCAATTGGCGGGCTAAAGTAATACCCTTGTACTATAAAGCAATTGTTATTTTTCAAAAACTCTACTTGCTCAACGGTTTCTACCCCTTCGGCAACCACATCGAGTTTTAGCTTTTGCGCCATGGCTATAATTGCCGCTGTTATTGCCATATCATTATTATCATCTGGAATATCTTTTATAAATGAGCGATCAATTTTAAGAATATCCACCGGAAAACGTTTCAAGTAACTTAATGAAGAGTAACCAGTACCAAAGTCATCTATAGAAATAGAAACCCCGAGTCCCTTTAATTCATGTAGTTGTGCTATAGCAGCTTCTACATTGCCCATCAGCATACTTTCGGTTAATTCTAAATGTAGGCTTTTAGCCGACACCTGTGTACTGGCTATTATTTTTTTCAGTGTAGGTAATAAGCTGGCATCTTTAAACTGTCTGGCCGATAAGTTAATCGCAATATTACTCGCTCTACCTTGGCGCTCTAACTTAACTGCAAAATTACATGCTTGGTGTAATACCCACTCTCCCAGTTCAACAATTAAACCGGTAGCTTCTGCAATAGGTATAAATTTAGTGGGTGCAATCGCCCCTTCTGTTGGATGAAACCAGCGTAACAATGCTTCGTAACCCACTATAAGCTGAGTGCGGCTATCAATCTGCGGCTGATAATAAACCGTGAGTTGTTTATCTTTTATAGCTTGGCGTAGCTCGTTTTCAATAAACAAGCGTTCATTTGCAGCAGTATTGAGCTCTTGGCTATAAAAATGAAAGGTGTTACGCCCTTTTGCTTTTGCTTCATACATGGCTAAGTCGGCATGCTTTAACAGTTGGTCTTCTTCTTGGCTGTCGTATGGGGCCATAGTAATGCCTATACTGGCACTAATAATAACTTCGTTACTGCCAAGTTGAATAGGCTCATTAAGGGTTTTTTGAATCGTATTTGCCACTTGAGTTGCATGCTCTTGATGCTCAATGCCACTGAGTAATATAGCAAACTCATCACCGCCTAAACGCGCAATAGTATCTTCGGCTCTTAGGCGTTGCTTTAATCTATTTGCAACTTCAACGAGTAATTGATCGCCTGCATTATGGCCTAAGGTATCATTAATACGTTTAAATTCATCTAAATCAAAATAAAACAATGCAAAGGCATAATGCCCGCGTTCAGCGAGCGCCATCGATTTACGCAGCTGCATTCTAAAAAATGTTCGATTAGCAAGTCCTGTTAAAGTATCAAAATAAGCAAGCTGTTCCATTTTACGCTGGCTTTCTTTAACAAACGAAATATCCTGCGCAGAGGCTACGTAACTGGTAATTGTTCCGTCATCTTCGCGAATAGGTGAAATACTTAAAGAAACCCAAATAGGCGCTTTATTATTGCTTTCAATTAAGGTGTCGCCACGCCAACAATTACGACTGCGTAAATCAACATCTATATCATCAATTAATATAGCCATTTCGCTTGCAATAATGCTTAATAAAGGCGCTCGATTAAAATGTTCCTCTGAAAAGCTGGTCATTTCAAGCATTTTAGGGTTTACGTATTCAATGACAAAGTTTTTATCGGTGATCACCACACCAGTACCAGAAAACGCCACGGCTTTGGATAGTCGCCTGGCTGCTTTTTCTGCAATTTCTTTTTCAATAATACGCTGGTTAAGCCCATCTATTAGCTTTCTAATTTCAATGGTCATGTCTTTAAATGAGCCGTTGAGAGTGCCTATTTCATCTTTGTTTTCTTTTGGAAATTCTATTTGTAACTGGCCTTGACCAAAGTTTGTAACGGCATAAACCAAAGAATGTATACGCCTAAGTACTAGCTGATAAAGTGCTTGATGTAAGAGTAAGGCGACTAAAATGGCATAGAGTATAAATAGCCCAAAAAACTTCATCTTTAAATCTGCTAATGCTGAGAATGTTGAAGAACGTTTTTTATATACCCCTACATACCAATCTAAGCCATCTATTTTATGAATATTAATAATATACGCTTCATTATTTAATTTGAATGAGTCGGCATATTCAGACCGTTGCATTTTAATCGCATCATCTACAATTACTTGTAATGTGGGATCAATAAAGTCCTCAGGGAGTAGTTTTTTACCTGCTTTACCATATTGTGCATAACTTGATTGGGTTAAATTGGGGTGCGCTAATAACTGCCCTTGGCTGTCAAATACCACTAACTGTTTTTCTTTTCCGCCAATTGGCAATTGCGATATTAATGTTTTTAGCGCGATGTCACTGCCAGTAACACCTAAAAACTCACCCTCTTTATAAATAGGAACCGTTAAGCTAATAGCCCATTTATGCCATATAGTATCGTAATAAACTTTAGACCAAACAGGCCTATGTTGAGGATTAGTAAGCGCCTTAGCGTAATTAAAGCGCGTACTTTGTGTAAATGTATAATTAGCTGGCGCATTTAAAGCCTCGTTAGGCGGCGCTATGCGAATAAAGTTATCTTTAGTAATAAGGTAAAAATTAAAAAAATCTTGAGTTAGTGGTGGCGATATAATTTTCCAGAGCGTTTCAGAGTCTGATATTAATTGTTTATAAAAAGGTGTATAGCTAGTTTGTGGGATAAATGCAGCCGAAAGCCCATCAGTAGAGGCACTGCGTATCGTACCGTCATTATTTAATTGCAGTGTATTTACTTTATTACTTATTAACGATGACTGATCACTAAATAGCTGCTCACCCACGACTATATTTGCTTGCTGAGCAACTTTAATTTTAGTGTTTAGTAAGTTTTTGAATTGTTTTATAAGTAATTCGTTAGATTCTTTTAATACTTCATGCTCTTCAAAAACCAGTTGTTTTTCTTCAGATTTGAGCATTAACGCGGCCGCACACACTCCAGCAATTAAACATATTGCAGAAATCAACAATGACAACTTGACGCTAAGTGAGTTTATCCCGAAACGAGATGGGGGGCGTCGATACACCACAGGCTAACCTTTTTATTATTAATAATTATTATTATTTGAACCAGTAATTGAAATATACCAGATCCAAGATCATATTTATAAATTATTTGTAAACTATATAAAAAAAACAAAGGGAACAAGACAAATTTATGCAACAATCACGGCCTATTACAAGTAAATCCAACACAGTTAACCTTGAAAATAGCCACTAGTGATAGATTTATTTTTCAGAGCTTAAGTTATTTAACAAAAGCGCTGTTGACATTAACAGTAACTCTCCATACATTATCAGCATGAACATTACTTACGCAGTTACTTTTTTTTCGTTTTTTAGCTTCTTTATATAGAAGAGGCTGAACTGTTTGTGAGATAAAATCAATCGAATAGCAAAGCCTCCCAACCGGGAGGCTTTTTTGTTTTTGCTGTATGAACAGCATACTTTTGGAATGAGGAAAGCCAAATGAGCAATGATGTACTAAATACACTTCGACACGATATAAATGAGATAGATTCTGATTTACTGGTTTTACTAGCCAAACGACGTCGTATTAGCCATGGTGTGGTGGAATATAAAATAGCGAACAATAAACCGATTCGTGATGAAGCTCGTGAATTAGCACTTCTAGAAAAGCTGATAGGTTATGGGAAATCGTTAGGGTTAGACGCCTATTACGTAAATAATGTTTTTCAAACTATTTTAGAAGACTCTGTATTGCATCAACAAGCTATGCTGCAAAAAAACCTTAACCCGGATGCGTTAAGCGAAACCCATCGTGTTACGTATTTAGGTGGGCAAGGCTCATACAGCCAGTTGGCCTGTCATAAATACTTTAGCCGTCGCCCAGGTAAGTTAGTTGAAATAGGCTGTAGCTCATTTGACGAAATTACCGGTAAAGTAGAAAACGGCCAAGCCGATTTTGGTTTGCTGCCTATTGAAAACACCAGTTCAGGCAGTATCAACGAAGTATTTGATTTACTACAACATGCACAAGTGTCTATTGTTGGTGAAGTAACGCACAGTGTTGAACATTGTTTACTTGCCAACCCAGATACTGAGCTTAGCCAACTTACAAAAATATTTGCTCACCCGCAACCGTTTGCTCAATGTAGCCGCTTTTTACAAGGCCTTGGTGAGCTGCAACACGAAACCTGCGACTCAACTTCAAGTGCCCTGCAATCAGCACTAAATACGCCAAATAGTGCCGCTATTGGCTCTGCCCAAGCAGGTAAAAATGTAGGCCTAGAAGTGATTAAATCTAACTTAGCAAACCAAAGCGAAAACCACAGCCGCTTTATTGTTGTAGCGCGTAAGCCATTACAGGTATCAAAGCAAATACCCACTAAAACCAGTTTAATTATGGCCACTAAACAGCAGGCTGGTTCACTTGCCGATGCATTAATGATTTTTAAACAACATAAAATTAATTTGGTTAAGTTAGAGTCTCGCCCTATGCCGGGTAACCCATGGGAAGAAGTATTTTACGTCGACTTAGAAGCAAACCTTGCCGACAGCCAAGTAAAAAATGCATTAGAGGAGCTAAAAGAATACACTCAGTATGTACGTATTTTAGGCTGCTATCAAAGCGAAACGCTCCAAGCTGTGAGTGTAAATACGCAATAACGCGCAGCTTATAATGTAAAAAGGGCTTAATTAAGCCCTTTTTTGTTTTTCTGTTTTAATCTAGCACTTTTGCGTCATTCGCTTTATTTAACAGGCTGCGACTTTGGGTTAAAAAGTGCGCTGTCGAATCTGAAAAATAAGCTTTTGCATCAGCAAAGGCATCAATAAGCGCGGGCTTATCTCCTGCTTTTAACTTTTTAAGTGTGTCTGCAAAAGTCTGTTGATACTGCGCCAGTAAGCTCTCTACGTTATCAAATTGCGCTAACATAATATCTGAATATAACTCTGGCGATTGCGCAAATAAGCGCCCAACCATCATTAACTCTAATTGATAAATAGGTGATGAACAGCTGCGTAACTCCGCTAATGTATGGCTTTGTTTTGCTAAAAACTGCCCATATACAAAGGTGGTTAAATGGCGCATTACCTGAATTATTTGCATTGCTTCGTCATGTTTTTTCGCATCAAGTTCAACTAGCTGGCAACCCCACACTTGCAACTGTGCTAACAAGCCCTGTGCAACATCGTGGTCACGCCCTTCACACACCACCACTGTTTGCTTAACCCAGTGCGAAATATCTGGGCCAAACATAGGATGCAGACCTACAACTGGGCCGCTATGCGCTGCTTTTAGTGCTTTAATTGGCGCTTGCTTAACCGATGTTATATCTACCAATAAACAGCCTTCATCTAACTTAGGTAGTTCAGCAACTACAGTTTCTAACGCATTAATAGGTACGCTTAATAGTACTAATTTAGCGCCTTTTAAAATTGCTGCAGCGTTTGCTTGATCTTGCTTATCAAGGGTTTTTACTTCGTAACCAGAGCGCTGAAATTGCTTAGCAAATAATTGCCCCATAGCACCTTGCCCACCCACAATAACAATGGGTGATAAATGCGGTGCAGCACATGCAAGTTTAGCTTGCTGATTCTGATACGCTTCGCGCATCATACGCCTAAGAATATCTTCAACTAACTCTGGGCTTACTCCCTGATTAATTGCTTCTTGGCGCCTTGCAGCTAATAAATCAGCTTCACGATCGGGTGCATGAAGTGGCGCACCAGTTTGCTGCTTTATTGCGCCAATTTTTTGAGTAAGCGAATTACGCCTTGCCAGCAGTGCCACCAACTGTGTATCACACTCATCAATACCCACTCTTAACTGGGCTAAATCATTTATATCCGCCACTTGCATACCACCTTAAAAAGCAAAAACGCCAACTTAAGTTTACATTAAAGTAAACTAATCAATACGATAAATACTAACAGGATCAATAGCCTGATAAAAGACTAAATAAGTAAAAGGTTAAATTGAAAAACAATACTTTGAGAAGCAACGAATACCTTTAAAGTAAATATTAATTATTTACCCTAAAAGCCGCAGTCAATAAAAGTAAATTAGCAAGCTAAAAAGCCTGCATTTGTTGCATAGTAGAGTTATCACGTTTATTCTTATATTATTCATATAGTAATTAAAATAAACAGGATCCATAAAATGGAAGAAGTTTTAGGAACAGATGTAGACGCTTCACAATTAATAGACCAAGCCATATCACTCGTTATGACTTACGCACCAAAATTTGTGCTCGCTATTATTACTTTACTGGTTGGCCTATGGCTGATCAACCGCTTTGTTAAGGTTTTAGATAATCGACTAGGCAAAAAAGATCCAACACTAAACAAGTTTTTATGTGGCTTAATTAGCGCTGTAGTGAAAATTATGCTGCTTATTTCGGTGGCCTCTATGGTAGGTATCGAAACCACCTCATTCATCGCGGTGATTGGTGCTGCAGGCCTGGCAATAGGTCTTGCACTGCAAGGCAGTCTAGCTAATTTTGCTGGCGGTGTGCTGTTGCTAATTTTTAAACCGTTCAAGGTTGGCGATACTATCGAAGCACAGGGCTTTATGGGCGCAGTCGTCGAAATTCAAATTTTATACACGGTAGTAGATACCTTCGATAACCGCCGCATTGTTATTCCAAACGGTAGCCTATCGAATGCGACACTAGTGAACGTAAGTATTTATGACAAACGCCGCTGTGATATGACCTTTGGAATTTCGTATAACGACGACATAGATACGGCAAAAGCTATCTTAAAACGCCTGTTTGAAGAAGACGAGCGCTCTTTAACAGATCCGGCACCACGTATTTGTGTTGCCAGCCTTGGCGATAACTCAGTTAATTTAATGTTTCGGGCTTGGGTTGCAACAGGTGACTTATGGCCTTACTACTGGGATATGCAAGAAAAAGTGAAAAAAGCGTTTGATAAAGAAGGTATTTCTATTCCTTTCCCACAACGCGATGTACATGTTCATAACGTTAAGTAATTTGTATTGTGCATAGGTTCAACTAGCCTAATAACTTAGTCGCGGTAAGGTCGTATAAAGCGCCCTTACCGCAATCCTTACTGCCCATCCAATACCCCTTCAAGTTATACCTAGTTACACTTGGCTCCACTTTTTGAGCTATTTTCATCACCCTACTTCCTTAAATAACCAGAGTTCAAGGTTAAATACTATAATTCATCTGCCAAATTTTTATTTTCTGTGCTTTATTTGGCTTAGGTATATTTAGCTTAAGTTTTGCTTGAGCAAAGTTATGCTCATACTGGCGTTAATTGGGTTATTACGTATTCTGCGGGTAAGTTGAAAAGGTGTTTAAAACACATATTGATAAAAATTTATCGAGGTGCACTTTGTGTTTAGCAATAAAGGAAGCCTAACTATACTGGTGAATATTACGACAGTGCGACTCCTAGTCCGACAGCTGTGGTTTAAGCTTTAGTATTTAGCCTGAAATTTTATGTTATAGAAACCAAAACGGGTTGCAACCCGAAGGATGCAACCCGTTTTTTTGCGTTGATAAACAGCGCGTATTAGTTAAGTTTTTCTCTAATACGTGCAGATTTACCAGAACGCTCACGTAGATAGTAAAGCTTAGCACGACGAACTGCACCGCGACGCTTAACTGTTACGCTATCAATAAGAGGGCTGTGCGTTTGGAATACACGCTCAACGCCTTCACCGTTCGAAATTTTACGAACTGTGAATGCTGAGTGAAGACCACGATTACGCTTAGCGATTACAACACCTTCAAAGGCCTGTAGACGCTCTTTAGCACCTTCTTTTACTTTTACCTGTACAACTACTGTATCACCAGCGCCGAATGCAGGTACGTCTGTTTTAAGCTGCTCATCTTCAAGCGCTTTAATAATATTTTGGTTTACTTTTGCCATTATGTTTCTCACTTTCCTAGGTGTAACTGTCTTCTAGCCACAAGCTTTTTGGTACTCTTGCTGAAATTTCGCGAGTAATACCGCTTGCTCCTCAGTCAGAGCTAGGTTATGCAACAAGTCAGGACGGCGTAGCCAAGTTCTGCCTAATGACTGCATAAGCCGCCATTTTGCTATCTCTTGGTGGTTTCCGCTGAGCAATACAGCAGGCACCTGTTTGTCGTCCAATGTTTCTGGCCGTGTATAGTGAGGACAATCTAACAAGCCATCCGAAAATGAGTCTTGTTCTGCTGATTGGTTATGACCTAATACGCCAGGCACTAATCGCGCTACTGCGTCAATTAATGTCATGGCTGGTAGTTCACCACCACTCAAAATAAAATCACCAATTGACCATTCTTCGTCAACGTATGACTCTATTATTCTCTCATCTATACCTTCATAGCGACCGGCAATCAAAATCAGTTTTTTAGAGCTTGCGAGTTCGCTAGCTCCTTGCTGATCTAGTTTGCGCCCTTGTGGGGACATATAAATTACTTTAGCACCATCACCTGCAGCTTTTTTAGCCTCGGCAATCGCTTTTTTTAATGGCTCAACCATCATTAACATACCTGGTCCGCCCCCGTAAGGACGATCGTCCACGGTTCTATGCTTATCTAAAGCGTAGTCTCGCGGATTCCAGCAGTTAAAATCAATTAAGCCACTTTTTACTGCGCGACCGGTAACACCCTGGTCTGTAATAGCGTCAAACATGTCAGGAAAAAGGCTTATCACCCCTACCCATAATGAACTCGTTTGCGTCATTAAAACCCTGGATCCCAGTCTACGGTAATTTCTCTTGCGTCGTGTTTAACTTCGATAATAACTGTATCAGTTAAAAACGGAATTAAACGCTCTGCTTGACCAAATGCGTCTTTACTGTTTGCTTTAACAACCAGTACGTCATTTGACCCTGTCTCCATTAGGTCATCAACAATGCCTAAATCGTAACCTTTATCAGTTACAACCGACATGCCAATGAGATCTCGCCAATAGAACTCACCTTGCGGGAGTTCTGGTAATTGCGCTGAATCCATTGAGATTTCTGCGTGGGTATAAGCCACTGCTTCGTCTCGATCGTTTACTTGCGCAAATTTAGCGATAAAGCCTTTGTTGTGGCGACGCCAGTCGACCACTTCTAAGGTCTGCCATTTACCTTGCTGCCCTATCAACCACGGGCTGAAATCGAAGATCCCTGCGGGATCATCAGTAAATGAATGTACCTTAAGCCAGCCCTTTATACCATACGGGGCACCGAGCTTTCCTACGACAATTATTGATGAGGTGTTCTCTTGACTCATGGTTACACTTACGCCTATTAAGCCGCTTTACGAGCGTCTTTTACTAACTTAGCTACGCGATCTGAAAGAGACGCGCCCTGACCTACCCAGTGTTCAACACGTGGTAAATCTAAACGAATTTTTTCTTCTTGACCTGCAGCAATTGGGTTAAAAAAGCCTACTTTCTCGATGAAGCGACCGTCACGCGAGAAACGGCTATCCGCAACCACAATTTGATAGAAAGGGCGTTTTTTAGCGCCACCACGTTGCAAACGAATAGTTACCATACCGTCCTCTATAAAGATTGACTGTTTTCATTAATAAGATTTACTCCCCAGAATGGGGAGCTGGGGAATTGTACGAGTTTTTAGCAACAATGCAAGTAAGAAGTGATGCTAAAAGCCAGTTTAGTAGGTTAAAGCGTGATCCCAACTTTAAATTAGCGTTAATAGCGTTTAGCACGCATAATTTATTCAACAAAAAAGGAGCCATTTGCTCCTTTTCATATATTTTATATCGTTACATTTAAGCTAACGTTAAACTCAACTTTAAAATTTAGGGCCACCGCCACCCATCATTCCCGGCGGTAACATACCTTTCATGCCGCGCATCATTTTGGTCATGCCACCTTTGCCTTTCATTTTTTTCATCATTTTTTGCATTTGGGTAAACTGTTTTAGTAGTTTATTAATTTCTTGTACTTGCGTACCAGAACCTGCTGCAATACGTTTTTTACGTGACCCTTTAATGATTTCTGGACGGGCGCGCTCTTTTTTTGTCATTGAGCTAATAATGGCTTCCATTTGAATGAAGGTTTTATCGCCCATTTGGCCTTTAACAGCATCGGGTAAGTTAGACATACCTGGCAATTTATCTAGCATCGACATCATGCCGCCCATGTTTTTCATTTGCTTAAGTTGATCCGCAAAGTCATCAAGGGTAAAACCAGCGCCTTTAAATACTTTTTCAGCGACTCTGGCAGCTTGCTCTTTATCTACTTTCATTTCGACTTCTTCGATCAATGAAAGTACATCACCCATGCCTAGAATACGTGACGCTATGCGGTCAGGGTGGAAAGGCTCAAGTGCATCAATGCGCTCACCCACACCCATAAATTTAATTGGCTTACCGGTAATATGACGAATAGATAAAGCAGCACCACCGCGTGCATCACCATCAGTTTTAGTTAATATAACACCAGTTAGTGGCAGGGCTTCGTCAAATGCTTTAGCTGTATTTGCCGCATCTTGACCTGTCATTGCATCTACAACAAACAAGGTTTCGATTGGGTTAATTGCTTTGTGAAGATTTTTAATCTCATCCATCATGTCGCTATCAACATGCAATCGACCTGCAGTATCGACTAATACCACATCAATAAATTTCTTTTTCGCATGAGAAATAGCTGCGGTTGCTATATCAACCGGCTTTTGCGAAATATCACTTGGGAAAAAATCAACACCCACTTCAGCAGCGAGCGTTTCTAGTTGCTTAATTGCTGCAGGGCGGTATACGTCGGCACTTACTACAAGTACTGATTTTTTCTTGCGCTCTTTTAAAAACTTAGCCAGTTTAGCAACACTGGTGGTTTTACCAGCACCTTGCAGACCCGCCATCATAACAACAGCAGGGGGTTGTGCATTTAGGCTTAGCTCTTCGTTGGCTTCACCCATGGCTTTTTCGAGTTCTTCACGTACTATTTTTACAAATACTTGGCCTGGACTTAAGCTTTTTGTAACTTCAACACCTACCGCACGCTCTTTAACTTGTTTTACAAAATCGCGAACAACGGGCAACGCCACATCGGCTTCTAAAAATGCCATGCGCACTTCACGAAGAGTGTCTTTAATATTCTCTTCTGTTAGGCGGCCACGGCCACTAATGTTTTTTAAGGTTTTACCTAATCGTTCTTGGAGATTCTCAAACATATTACGGTTCCGATAAGACGTTTATACCAACCCAATTAAAGCGCCTTTAACTCTGTGCGCTATATTAATAGAATTAATATTATTAAATTTCAATTAAAAGCAGTATACCGTAAATGGTGCCTTACAATACAGTGTTCAAGTGCAGCTTGTTGAGTTTCTTTTTTTAAGGTCTATGCATTTGCTTTGCTATAAAATACAATGGCTATATAACAATCATTAATTATTTGACTCAAATTAAGTGGCCCAAGCACAATGCTGATTATTAGCTTAACTATTATTGCCAGTTTATTTTATGTGTTAGCAACGTCTTACGTGCTCTCACGGTTGTTTCATCAACAAGGCCCTAGCCAAAAGCTAACTATTATATTGAGTACTGTGGCCATTTTGGCGCACATGCTGTTGTTAGTAAATTCGGTTTTTAGAGCAGACGGACAAGATTTAAGTATTGTCAATGTGGCGCTTTTAACTTGCTGGGTTATTGTGATTTCTGTCACTACGGTATCGTTAAAGTTTCCGGCTACCTTACTATTGCCGGTCGTGTACGGTTTTGCTGCACTATTAACTATGGCAAGCTTGTTTATACCACACCATATTTTACTGCAAAGTATTGATGTTGATGTGGGCTTAGTAACCCATATTTCGTTATCATTACTCGCTTACTGTATTTTAATTATTGCTACTTTATATGGCGTACAATTTTACTTTATTGATAAGCGCTTAAAGCGTAAAGATTTAGCTATTGTACACAGCCATTTACCACCACTAATGGTGGTTGAACGCCAACTGTATCAATTGGTTAACTTAGGTACTATATTACTCACTTTGGCACTATTGTCGGGATTTGTATTTCTCGATGGTATGTTCGCTACTCAATTTATCCATAAAACGATATTATCGCTTGTTGCATGGTGTATTTTTGCTGTGATTGCGCTTGGCCATATGAAAAAAGGCTGGCGTGGTAAACCTGTGGTTATTGCTATTATGGTTGCTGCTTTTATTCTTACACTGGCTTATTTTGGCAGTCGTTTTATACAAGAAGTTATTCTAAATAAATTTTAACTTGACTCTACTAACTCACTCTAGCCTAATACACGCTAGTTTATAATAAAAGGATCCATCGTTGGACGCCATATCGACCAGTACCTTGTTTATCATTTTAGGTTTTTTGGTACTTTTTTCTGCTTATTTTTCTGGCTCAGAAACCGGAATTATGTCAATCAATCGTATACGCCTGCGACATCTCACCAAAGAGAATCATCGCGCTGCTAAACGTGTCAGTAAATTACTTAGTCGTCCGGATAGGCTCATTGGTTTAATTTTAATCGGCAATAATTTAGTTAATATTGCCGCTGCACAAGTTGCTACTATTATTGGTATTCGTTTATACGGTGATTTAGGTATTGCTGTGGCAACAGGTGCGTTAACCTTAGTAGTGCTTATTTTTGCAGAAATAACCCCAAAAACACTTGCTGCTCTCTACCCTGAAAAAGTTGCCTTCCCAAGTTCTGTTGTGCTTAAAGGATTACTAAAAATCCTTTTCCCATTTGTCGTTGTTATTAACTGGCTAACCAACGGTATATTGCGGTTATTTGGTATTAGTGCGGCACAAATAGATGAGCACAGCATGAGTAAAGAAGAGCTAAAATCAGTACTTAATGAGTCTGGTGCACTTATTCCTGCGCGTCACCAAAGCATGTTGACCTCAATTTTAGATTTAGAACAAGTAACCGTTGAAGATATTATGATCCCACGTAACGAAATTGTGGCCATAGATATTAACGATGAATGGAAACTTATTAGCCGCCAACTGACTCATGCACAACATACGCGTGTATTGTTATATAGAGATAACATAGATGACGCGGTGGGGTTTATTCATTCGCGTGATGCGCTTAGGTTACTTACAAAAGAGCAATTTGATAAACCATCGTTGCTACGCGCTGTACGTGAAATTTATTTCATACCTGAAGGCACATCACTAAATACGCAGCTATTAAAGTTTCAGCAATCTAAAGAGCGTATTGGCTTGGTGGTAGATGAGTATGGCGACATTCAAGGTTTAGTTACTCTAGAGGATATACTTGAGGAAGTGGTAGGCGATTTTACCACCACCCAAACTCGTACGCCAAGCGAAGAAGTAACCACACAAACCGATGGCTCGTGCATTGTAGATGGCGGTGCTAACGTGCGCGACTTAAATAAAGAAATGGGCTGGGAGTTTCCACTCGACGGGCCTAAAACACTCAGCGGCTTAATAGTTGAGTATTTAGAAAACATTCCTGATGCCAATTTAAGTTTGCGTATTGCCGGCTACCCTATTGAAGTACTTGAAGTAAAAGAAAACATGATAAAGCTGGTTAAAATACAGCCGAAAAAACGTAAAAAATAAACTAAAAAAGGAGCCAATTGGCTCCTTTTTTGTAGGCTAAATAAATACAACAGATGTTATTAGCCAAAAAACAAACGCTCTAACCACCCTTTATTTAAATCTGCTTCACAACGCTTTAACTGCGCACCATAACGGCTCGCACGGTGTTTTACTTTATTAGCCACACCCATTAACCATTTTTTCTTTTTGTAAGTACCGCGTTTGTAACCGCCCCACCCTTCGTGATAATTAAGATACTGACCGTAGGCATCCCATTTAGATACACCGTTTATTTTATGGGTTTTATAAGCAAACCAGCCCATAAAGTCGATAGCATCATCAAAGTCGTCTCTATCGGCGCCACTATTCTTACTTTCACGAATATAATCAGACCAGGTCATCGTTTTTGCTTGTGAGTAGCCATAAGCAGAGCTTGCTCTACCGGTAGGAATAATCCATAAGAAATACTGCATTGGTGGAGCTGCGTCATGTTTAAACGAGCTTTCTTGGTACATCATGCTCATAAGTACGTGCTTGGGAGCGCCCCATTTTTCTTGAGCATCTTTGGCACCAAAGTACCAACTTCTTTTTTCTTCAAAAATTTTACAAATATCATCAGGCTGCTTTGGTGGAGCTGTGGCACAACCGGCTAAACTAAGCGCTAATGATAAAACAACTACATTTTTTTTCATTTGGTTTATCTCGCTGAACTTTTGCAAAAATCAGTAGTCTGATTTTAACAATGCAGCAGAGCAGCATTGTTTCTTCCCTAAAATAATTACGCAGCTACCTTGAGCTGCGTTTTTTTTGCTTAAAACTAACTATTTATTTAGGATCAAAATAAGCATTTAAAAATGCGGTAAATGATACTGAGTCACTTTGCTCAATAGCACGCTGAGCGTCGTTAGAGCGTGTAACTTGCTCCTCTAACCATTGCTTTGAAAACACTTGATAGTCTGCAGCTTGATGGCTTTGCTTATACTTTTCAGCAATTGCTAGCGCATAATGGCCGTTATCTAGCCCTGAAGCTTCTAACTCAGCTACATAACGCCCAGAATATGTAAGTCCTGGGTTATTAATCCAAGTTGCCATGCGCTCAATAGTACTTGAATAATAACTAACGCCGTAGGCAGTATCCATGTATTTTGCCACTTCACTTAATTGCGAAAATATATCTTCACCCCAAGATTGAAGGGTACGCGGTTGATTAAAGTAATTAAGTTCAAGGCCTTTTTCTCGCCCTTTATTTACTACTGTATCAAGATTTTCTGTGCTGCGTGTTTGCTCTTCCCAATCCATTGCCGGTGAGCTTTTTAATAAACAATAAGTTAAAAACACATCTAAAAAGTGGAACTGCTCTATATCTATGCCCACTTCACTAAATGGATTAACATCTAATGCGCGAATTTCGACATATTCAATACCGGCTCTAAGTAGTGCATCTGTTGGTGTTTCACCGTTTTTAGCATTACGTTTAGGGCGAATTGGCGAATAAAATTCGTTTTCTATTTGCAGAATATTCTTATTTAACTGTTTTGGATTTTCGCTGGTGTAATCGTCAAGGTTGCCGTAAATATCTGAAGGTGTGTTAATTGATTTTTTCAAACCAGCTACATATTCATCTAACGAGTTATACATTACACGCAGTGATGATTGTGCGCTATTGGTGTAACCTAAGTTACCTAAGCGCAGCGCAGTGCCTACTTCTAAATACAGGGTGCCTTTACCTAGTTTTTTAAATGGTAAATCGGTTTTTCTACCCTGTAAAAACGAACTACATAACGCAGGTGATGCACCAAATAAATAACTGATCAGCCATAATTCACGTTTAAAATTACGAATAAGCGCTAAGTAACCATCAGATATAAAATTCTCTAAACTAAGGTCGCTATTTTTTAGCGTATGTAATGACTGCCACAATGAATCTGGAAACGAAATATTAAAATGCACACCAGCAATAGCTTGCATCATACTGCCGTAACGGTTTTTTAACCCTTCACGGTAAAGTGTTTTCATTTGCCCTACATTTGAACTACCAAATTGCGCAATAACTATGTCGTCTTGATGTTCAATAAAGCACGGCATACTAATAGGCCAAAGTAATTCGTCACCCATTTTTTCTAGGGTAAACTTTTGTAAGTCTTTTAATTGCTGCAGCGTTTGTGTGGACGATTCACTAACTGGGGTAATAAATTCAAGTAACGACTCTGAAAAATCGGTCGTAATTTGGCCATTGGTAAGCGCACTGCCCACCCCTTCTGGGTGTTTTTGTGCAGAGATAACGCCATCACTTTTAATTCTTAGTGACTCACGCTCAATACCACGTTTTATTCCGTTAATTGCATGTTTATGCTGCGTTACTGAAAGAGCGTCAAGCGCGTTTGTTAGATCATGTGTTGCCAAAAAATACTTCCTCGAGCCAAGTGGCTTAATCATAAGGTTATGGGGTCTAATTACCTATACTCAAGATAAATACTAAGAAAAAATACTATTTATAGTTCTATTGTATCTGCTTTGCTTTAAACACGCTTTATTTAACGCCATAAACGATAATCTTGCCATTGCTATACAAAATATACAATTGCTTTGCACTATTATTTATCTTATCAAAACAAAAACTAACCGTATTAAAGTAAATAATTAGCTAACTATTAGCCGTATTAGTCCCATACTGGTATGTTATATATAGCTTATATAACTTTAATCTTGATTAAGATCATAAATACAGGCAATAAATAAACTGAGTGACCTTCATAATGGGATTACCCTACTACCGCTTTATATAAGCAAGTATAATAGTAAGTATTACAAAGGATGATTAAAGAATAATATGCGTCGTAATCAAAGCTTAATAAATGAAGAAGTGACCTTCGAAGAACAACAAGAACTGGTATCAACAACTGATTTGCGCGGAGTGATCACTTACGCTAATCAAGCATTTTGTACTATAGCCGGGTATGATATAGCAGAACTTATGGGTAAGAACCATAATATAGTGCGCCACCCCGACATGCCAAAAGCTGCATTTAAAGAAATGTGGGAAACATTAAAGCAAGGCCACTCTTGGCGCGGCGCAGTTAAAAACCGTTGTAAAGATGGCCGCTATTACTGGGTTGATGCATTTGTAACTCCTATTTTTGAGCACAGCCAGTTAATTGGTTATCAATCTGTAAGAACCAAATTAAGCCCACAGTTAAAACGCCGTGCAGAACTATTTTACAGTAAAGTAAATGCTAAAAAGTCATTCTTTAATTGGCGCGAACGCACAAGTTTAAGACAAAGCTTAAGTGTATTTGCTTTATTATGTTGGTTAGTTGCAACTGCTGTATGGGCTTCATTTGCTATTGCACTAATTAGCTTAGTGGTTTGCTTAGTTATACTTGCTTTAAATTATGATGAGCTAATAACAACGCCAAGAATATTGAATCAGCAAAAACAACAGGCCGATTCTATATCTCGTTATATTTATAGTGGCCGACACCCTCACAGTATTAGTGATTACAGAGAGCAAATGCTAAGCGCTAAATTACGCACTGTACTGGGGCGTATGAAAGACTCTACCTTAAGCTTTAATGATATTGCTTTAAATTTAGATCAACAGTCAACGCTCACAGAGCAAGGCATTTCATCGCAAGGCTCGCAGCTTGAGCAAATAGCATCTGCAATGGCGCAAATGAGTTCGACTATAGGTGAAATATCAAGTAACACCTGCACCACTGCCGATAAAGTAAGTGTTACTTATCAAAGTTGCTCCGATATAAAAGTACACATTGCCGATAATAATGCCATGGTTTCTGATTTAGCCGTTCAGGTAGAGCAAGCAGCAACAACCGCTAACAGCCTAGCTTCAGAAGCCGATAAAATTGGCCAAGTAATGAGTGAAATTGAAGGTATTGCCGAGCAAACTAACTTACTTGCGCTAAATGCTGCCATAGAAGCTGCAAGAGCAGGTGAGCATGGCCGTGGTTTTGCTGTAGTTGCCGATGAAGTAAGAGCGCTTTCATCAAGAACACAAAATGCCACTGCGCAAATTCACAGCTCAATAAAGGAAATTCAAGACACCTTGTTTAGCTGGTCAAAAATAATGCAAAACACGAAGCAACAAGCCGACAGTTGTGTAAATACTACAACGCAAACACAGCAAGAGCTTGATAGCATTTTCACTCAAATTAGCGAAATAGCGCAACTCGCTACTGGTATTTCGGCTGCTGCAGAAGAACAACAAGTAGTGAGCCACGACATAGGTACTAATGTAGAGCAGATTAAAAACTTAGGTGATGATAATTTAAACTTAAGTTTTAATGTTGCCAGGGGCGCTGCTGAGTTAGTTGAAGGCTCAAGAAAGATCAACGACTTACTGCTTACTTTTAAAATTTAATTGTCAGCACAAATAAAAAAGCCGCTATGTTAGCGGCTTTTTCGTTTTTACTTTATAACGCTTAACGGCTTGAAAACACTAAACCGTCGTCATTTGCATCAATTACAACAACACTGCCTGGCATATAATCACCATTGAGTAATTTTTGTGCTAATGGATTTTCAATCGTTTGTTGAATAGCTCGTTTTAACGGACGCGCACCATAAACCGGATCAAAACCACTTGCGGCAATACGATCTAAAGCAGCGTCGCTTATCTCGAGTAAATAACCCATTTGCGTTAAACGCTCACGTAATTTACTTAACTGAATATCAGCAATCTCTTTAATGTGCTCGTTAGCCAGTGGGTGGAAAACAACGGTTTCATCAATACGGTTAATAAACTCAGGTCTAAACTCATTGATTAATACATTCATTACTTTTTCTTTCAAAGTAACGTAATCGTTATTACCCGCTTGCTCTTGAATTATATCTGAGCCTAAGTTTGAGGTCATGATGATAACGGTATTTTTAAAATCAACCGTGCGTCCTTGACCGTCGGTTAAACGTCCATCATCTAAAACCTGTAGCAAAATATTAAACACATCTGGGTGTGCTTTTTCTATTTCGTCCAATAAAATAACTGAGTAAGGTTTACGACGCACGGCTTCGGTTAAATACCCGCCCTCTTCGTAGCCAACATACCCAGGAGGCGCACCAACTAAACGTGCTACTGAATGTTTTTCCATAAACTCAGACATATCAATACGCACCATGGCACTTTCGGTGTCGAACATATAGCCGGCGAGTGCTTTGGTTAATTCTGTTTTACCGACCCCGGTTGGGCCTAAAAACAAAAACGAGCCAATCGGGCGATTAGGATCGGCAAGCCCTGCACGTGAGCGGCGAATAGCATTAGCTACCGCTACAACGGCTTCATCTTGTCCGATTACTTTTTCATGTAGCTTTTCTTCCATCTGCAATAGTTTTTCTCGCTCACCTTGTAGCATCCGCGATACTGGAATACCGGTCCAACGAGAGAGTATTTCGGCTATTTCATCTTCGCCCACTTGGTTTTTTAGCAAGGTCATTTCTTGCATTTCTGCTTGCGATGCTAAATCAAGTTTACGCTCAAGCTCTGGTATGCGGCCATATTGTAGCTCCGACATACGCTGTAAATCGCTGGCTCTTCGAGCTACATCTAAATCAAGTCGTGCTTGTTCTAGCTCAGCTTTAATAACTTGAGTACCTTGTAAAGATGCTTTTTCGGCAGTCCATATCTCATCAAGCTCATTGTACTCTCCTTCAAGCTCGGTGATCAGCTCTTGCATTTCAGTACGGCGTTTTAAACTTGCTTCGTCTTTTTCTTTGGCGAGTGCGTTATCTTCAAGTTTTAATTGAATAATACGGCGCTCTAACTTATCTAATGACTCTGGTTTTGAATCTATTTGTAAACGAATAGAAGAGCCCGCTTCATCTATTAGGTCAATTGCTTTATCGGGTAATTGACGGTCACTAATATAACGATGCGATAATTGCGCAGCAGCAACGATAGCAGGATCGGTAATTTCAACAGAGTGATGCAGCTCATAGCGCTCTTTTAGGCCACGTAATATAGCAATAGTATCCTCAACCGAAGGCTCCTCTACCAATACTTTTTGAAAGCGACGCTCAAGGGCGGCGTCTTTTTCAATGTATTTACGATATTCATCAAGAGTGGTTGCACCTACGCAATGTAATTCGCCACGGGCAAGCGCCGGTTTTAGCATATTGCCTGCATCCATTGCGCCATCACTTTTACCTGCGCCTACAATTGTGTGTATTTCATCAATAAATAAAATCACTTGGCCTTCTTCTTTAGCCAGTTCATTTAATACTGATTTTAATCGCTCTTCAAATTCGCCGCGGTATTTAGCACCGGCCACCAGCGCGCCTAAATCAAGCGAAAGTACCCGCTTGTTTTTTAATCCCTCTGGTACTTCACCATTAATAATACGCTGTGCTAAACCTTCGGCAATCGCAGTTTTACCTACACCGGGTTCACCTATTAATACTGGGTTGTTTTTAGTTCGGCGTTGTAAAACTTGAATTGTTCGGCGAATTTCATCATCTCGACCAATAACCGGATCAAGCTTACCTTGCTCTGCACGTTCGGTTAAATCTATGGTGTATTTTTCAAGTGCTTGGCGTGTTTCTTCGGCATTTGGATCATCAACCTTTTGCCCACCACGCACTGCATTAATGGCCGTTTCTATTTTGTCGGAGGTGATATTTAAGGTTTTAAAAATATTACCCAGCGGGCCTTTATCGTCGCAAGCAGCTAATACAAACAGTTCGCTAGAAATATATTTATCTTTACGCTTTTGCGCATACTTATCGCATAAGTTGATCAAGGATATAGTGTTGTTCGATAGCTGCACATCGCCGCCTACGCCTTCCACTTTAAATAGTTTTTCTATTTCTTGGGAAAGCTTAGTATTAAGCTCGTCAGCACTAACACCTGCTTGTGCTAATAACGCGCGCACGCTTGAGCCGCTTTGCTTTAACAAAGCATACATTAAGTGTACCGGCTCAATAAATTGATGATCGCGGCCAAGGGCTAAAGATTGCGCATCAGAAAGCGCAGACTGAAATTTACTGGTAAATCTATCTAAACGCATTGGGGTTACCTATTAATAAAACTCATTGCTTAAATAATGGGTATGTTAGGGGGGTTGTTCAAGGTGTTGCAGAAAATATAATCATTATATTGATAAATTAGTTGCGCCAGATCAAACTTGCCATGCGTCCGGTTTGGCCGTCGCGTCGGTACGAAAAAAACTGTTCAGTTTGAGAAACCGTACAGTGCTCACCACCGGTAATATTTATAATCCCTAATTGACGCAATTGAATACGTGCAAGGTGATAAATATCGGCAAGGTACTTTTGGTTTGCACACGCTTTAAACGCTTTGGCAAACAAAGGGTTTTGGGCATTAAACAATGCAAACACCTCGCTACCTACCTCAAATTTATCAGCCCCTATTGCGGGACCTAACCAGGCACTTATTTCACTTTTTTTGGCATTAAAGCAGTTTAGCGTATTTTTAATTACACCTTGCTCTAATCCACGCCAACCAGCATGTATGGCAGCTACTTCTTTTCCATCGTTACTGGCAAGTAAAATGGGCAAGCAATCGGCGGTCATTATTGCCAAAGGCTGAGCAACGAGTTGTGTATATAGTGCATCTCCTTGATGGTGAGCGTTAAATTTAAATTGCCCATCAACAATGAGTACATCGCTACTATGAACTTGATCTATCCATACAGCACTATTTGGCAAATGCTTATCCAACAAAGCACGATTTTTTAATACCTGTTGTTTATTATCACCAACATGCAGCCCTAAATTTAAACTCTTAAACGGCGCTTCTGAAACACCGCCTACACGTGTGGTACTTAATGTACTCACACCTGTTATAGGGACTTGCCATGCTGCTGATAAAAACTGCATTATCTAACTATGTCAGGATTAGCTTTTGTGTCTTCACGCAGTGCCAGTGTCATAGCAACCATGTCATCTGGAATAGGTGCTTGCCATGTCATCATTTCACCCGTAATTGGGTGCGCAATACTTAATTTAACCGCATGTAATGCTTGGCGTTTAAAACTACGCAGCAATTCAAATAACTCAGGCGTTGCCCCTTTAGGTGGACGCGGACGGCCGCCATAAGACTGATCGCCAATAAGCGGATGATTTAAATAAGCCATATGCACACGTATTTGGTGAGTACGACCGGTTTCAAGGCGTAAACGTAAACGTGTATGAGCACGAAACTTTTCAGCAACACGGTAATGCGTAATGGCTGGCTTACCCTGTTCATGTACATCCATATGCGTACGTTGCGTTGCATGGCGGCCAATAGGCTTTTCAACCATGCCACCAGCGGTCATTGTGCCATTGCAAAGCGCTTCGTATTCTCGCGTGAAATTTTCACGTTTTTGCAGTGCGGTTACTAAATGCGTTTGTGCCGGAATAGTTTTAGCTACCACCATAAGGCCAGTAGTGTCTTTATCTAATCGGTGTACAATGCCCGCGCGAGGTACATTAATAATTTCTGGGTGGTAATGTAGCAATGCATTTAGCACTGTGCCATCTGGATTACCTGCACCAGGATGAACTACCAAGCCCATAGGTTTATTAATTACCAAAATATCATCATCTTCATAAACAATGTCTAATTTGATATCTTGCGCTATGTATTCACGAGGTGCTTCAATGGTTGTTTCAACATTAAGTACTTCACCACCAAGCAGTTTAGTGCGCGGTGTGTTGAATATTTCGCCATCAACGGTGATTTTATCATCCAAAATCCACGTTTTTATCCTTGATCGTGAATAATCAGGGAACAATTGTGCTAATACTTGGTCTAGACGTTTACCACCTAAATCGGTTGGAACGTCGGCTTGAAGAGAAATTTGCTCTGACATTAGTAATTTTACCCAATTTACCAGTGCAAGCTTTGCTCGACTGGGTTAGAATCGCTTTTAATAAAAGCATAATATAATACGCATAGTTTACTCGGTTTTACCGACTTGGCCTAGCCGTAGACAACGAAGGTAACAAATAAAATGATAAATAAAATAGGGAAACGTGCATTCGCCATTGTTTTTTCAGTTTCAGTGCTTAGTTTAGGTGCTTGTTCGTCGGCTCCTGACCAAGAAGACATTCAACGTGTACCTAATAAATCGGCTCACGCTTTGTATGAAGATGCCAAGCAAACTTTAGATTCTGGTTTATATGCACGCGCAATTGAACTTTTAAGTGCTATTGACTCTCGCTACCCGTTTGGCCCATTTTCTAAACAAGTACAAATGGATTTAGTCTATGCGCATTACCAATCGGGTAATACCGAGCAAGCACTAGCAACAATCGACCGTTTTATTCGCTTAAACCCAAATCATAAAGATTTAGACTACATGTATTACATGCGTGGATTAGTTAACATTAAAGCCGATAAAAACGCATTCCAAGAATATTTTGGTGTTGATAGAGCTGACCGCGATGCTAACCGTACACGTGTGGCCTTTACCGATTTATCAACCTTGGTTAAGCGTTTCCCACAAAGTGACTACGCCCCAGAGGCAAAACGTCGTTTAGTGTGGTTGTTAAACCGTATGGCAAGGTATGAGCTAAAAGTGGCCAATTACTATTATGAACGTGAAGCCTACTTAGCAGCTGCTAACCGCGGTAAGTTTGTAGTAGAACATTACTCGCAAAGCAGCTACTTAAACTCTGCACTTGAAATGATGGAAAAAAGCTACGATAAGCTAGGCTTAAGTGAGCTTAGCGAAGACGCTAAACAAACACGAATTTTTAACAGCAGAAATAATTAATTAATTAAAAAGGCGCTTACTAACTTGAGTAAGCGCCTTTTTAGCGTACTTGTTGTAATAAAGCTTAAATCGCTTCTTCATCTTCCTCAGCGGTACGAATACGCACAACACGCTCAACTTCAGTGACAAATATTTTACCATCACCAATTTTTCCTGTTTGTGCCGTTTTAATTATTACCTCAATTGCACGGTCAACATCATCATCGCCCAGTACAATATCTAATTTAACTTTAGGTAAAAAATCAACCATGTATTCCGCACCACGATACAACTCGGTATGGCCTTTTTGACGCCCAAACCCTTTAACTTCAGTTACTGTCATACCTGTAATGCCTACTTCTGATAGGGCTTCACGCACATCATCAAGCTTAAAAGGTTTAATGATTGCTTCTATTTTTTTCATATTAATTACTTTTTAAAGCTACAGTTGCCTCGATTTTAGACAATCACAAGGCTCATAGCAAACAAAGTGACTGTATTACGGTGATAAAACAATCTGTCATGCTATGATTATGCTAATAAAAATAGCTATACTAAAACAATAAGTAACCTACGGGATCAATATGAAAAAAATACAATACGGATTCACTTTACTAGAGCTGATGGTGACTGTGGCTATTGTAGGCATTATTGCCACCATTGCATTGTGGAACAGTAGCGACATGCTAGAGGAAAACCGCGCCGAGAACTTTCTATTAGAACTAAAACGTAATATTAGTTATGCCCGCTCGCAAGCAGCTACTAACGATGAAATAGTTGTTGTATGTCCTGCCCCAAATAACGAAGTTAAAACCAGTAACGACAAATTAGCATGCCAAAGTGACTGGGGGTCCACTAATATGATTATCTTATTCGTAGATATCGATAACGACGGTGAATACGGCAAACTTCCCGATAATCTGTTACGAGTGATGGCTGCAATTCCTGCAAATGACACGTTAAACTATACCGGCAACATCAATAACCTAAGTTTTAACACTAGTGGCCGCATTACCACAAGCCCTGGGGATTTTATATATTGCCCTAATAGCGATAACAAAAATAATAAAGTACTTACCGTATCGCAATCTGGCACCGCTTTTTATCTTGGTGATGGTGATGGTACGCATGAATGCCTTTTAAAATAAACCTTACATTGTTATTTTTTGATTGTTTACTAACCAAAATAATCGCCTCTCCATTTAAGGCTTCAGGGATGAAGTTAATCGCATATTCAACTAAGCATAATGGTATAACCTTACTTGAGCTAATGGTAACAATTGCTATTGTGGCTATTACTAGTCAGTTTTCTATGTGGTTTTTTCCTGATTTTTTTAGCGATAAACCGTGCAGACAACCAGGTTAACTTATTACATCGCAATATAAACTATGCTCGCCTTTACGCCATAGAAAACGGTACATACGTTACTTTATGCGCGTTAAAAAACAATGAATGTCAAAAAGGTGATTGGGAGGAGCAAATATCGTTATTTATCGATAACGATGAGCTAATGCTAAGCACCTTTGAACACACCCATGAGTTTGATAGCTTAGAGTACCCACGAGATGCAATTACCTTTAGGCCCGATGGCTCATTAAACGGTTTTCAAAACGGCACCTTTATTTATTGCCCTAATAGCGATAAAGCAAACCTCGAAGGGCTTGCTTTATCGGTAAGTCAAACGGGTAGAATACGCATTAAATCAACTGACAAATGCCAGCAAAAACAAGCCGCTTACCTACCCCAGCAATAATCATTATCTGAGCCGCCTTTAGTCCCCTTAGCGCCTTTTAAACCTATGTCGGTAATGGACATTTCAGTACAGTCACCATCTCCTTTTACCGGCCCTGCAATAGGTTTTGCTGTGATTGTAAAAGTACTTTTATCAACTACTTTAATCGTTAATTCAAAATGCCCATTCTCTGTTTTACTTTGAATCCCTAAATCACTCGCTAATTCTGTATACTCTCTGTTATCTACAAAGTACTGCTCTTGCTTATTAGCTGCATCTAATAATGCAGCAACTGCCTCTGCACGCGAAGCACGCTTCACATACTCTGTATAATTAGGCAATGCAATTGCTGCAAGTATACCGACGATAGCAACTGCTATCATCAGCTCAATTAAGGTAAATCCATGTTGCTTTTTATTCATTTAAACCCCCTTAATCATCTTAATTAGATTTGATTTCGTCGTTTTCTTCGCGCTTATAAATGTAAGTTTGCTGGGTTTTAAAACCAAAGCCTAGCGCCTTATCTTTTACGAGTTGTATTTTCCCGTTAACAACTTTTAATCCTGGCCCTGTTATTTCAAGTGGTTGCAGCGGGTTTTCTGCATCCTCACCTTTAATACCCGGGCCAATTAAATAAAACTGACTTTTCACTTCCTCTTCAGGGTTATCATCACACACTCCATTACCATCACTATCTGCGCACGATGAACCAAAGTATAATTGTGGAGTATCAGGTACTTCATTACTTGTATCAAACTTAAGTTTATCATATACCTTAGTTCCATAATGAAGATGAAAAGCATAGAGTGAACCGCCACCACCACTAAGTGAGCACTGGTTTTTTGTAGAGGAGTCTGAAGCGGGTGTAAATGAGGTAAAATAAGCAACCCCACCCACAACTGTAGCAGCTGCTAATGACTTTTCCCCTATAGCTAGTTCATATCGCCAACCTTTTTTTAAGGCCAAATCAGCTTCTAATTTAATAAAACCGTCGACATTATTTAGAGAACTACTAAATTTATTATCATTCATCACCATTAAGTTTTCGGGGTTTATAGGTGTAGGCTCTTTATCTGTAAAAGATTGTGTAACTGTATTCTCGTCTCTTATCATAAACAACTGATCTGCTGTTTCAGCGTCATTGGGGTTTGTTCTTTTACCACTACCGATGACAACTGCATCATATGGAGAGTCTAAACGAGTGGTAACTCCTCCTTTTATTGTAACTTTGCTAAACATAGTTCGGGCTACTACTGGCTTGTAAAAAAAACGTCTATCTGCTCCCTCTCCTAGCTCAGCCACTTTATGGTGGCTAAATTCATTTATATCATCACTAGGCATATCAATGCGCCAAACATTCCCTCCTGTATCTGCTGCATATATTCTATCAATATAGCCATCATAATCAGAATCCAATAACGTAACATCTGCTGCAATACTATGCTTACCTTTAAAATCATCGTCATCTAATAGTGACCAAAAATTCTTATCTTCTGCATTATTTGGAGCATTTGGAGCATTTGGAGCATTTGGAGCATTTGGAGCATTTGCATCAACAATATACACATTATTACCAACAGAATCTGGCCCAGAGCTTGCGTCTTTATTTTCATCATACCCGCCTCCAAAAACTAATACTGGTTTATCGCCAAACGCTTTAATAAATGCCACTTGTGGCTTAGACCACGTTTGGCCAAGCTTAGTAAACTTTCCCTCACCACCTTGTATCGTCCATTTTAGTTTAGGATTATCTGGGTCAGTGATATTAAAGCCGTAATAGTTTCTACCACCACGTCGCATGCCAGCAAACGCCCACACTTTCTCTTTCTTCCTAGCATCAATAATTCCAGTTCCACTATCGCCATCATCGCTAACTAGGCTTTCATTTTTAGAGTACACACTTATTGGTCCGTCCATGCCGTACTTTTTACCCGAGTCTTTTTCTCGAAGTGGTTTAAGAATATTAAAAAGTGCAGAGGGTATAAATGCCCAACTTTCTTTAACTTCATTGTTCACATCATCATCTTTAAACATATGTAAAAAACCAGCGTTTGTGCCAATTAAAATACGAATGTCGTTGTTACCATAATCAATTGCGACAGGTTTTGAATGTAATGGGTCTCCAAAAATATCGTTACGAACAGATGAGGGTGAATTACTATTACCAACGTCTACACCACGAGCCCAATTTATAAGCTCTTCGAACTCACCTACCTCAACTTTGCTGATTTCATCAGAAAAGTAAGGTACATCATCACCCTCGTCCAATTTTTTTATACCTAACCGACATGCAAGGCTATCGTCGCTATCGTCGCTATCGTCGCAATCGTGAATAAAATATCCCATATCAGTAAATATTTGACGGTCATCAATATTATCTTTAGACATATCGGCTAGCATGCCATTTACACCACCACTTTTAACCGAACTCCCATCTGCTGAGTTATCAACTGACCAGAATGTTTTTGCATCATTCAAAATCACCCCATCACTATTAAGCGCTAGCTTTAATGATGAATCAATAATATCGTTACCAGACACTTTCAACTTTTTTAAATTACCCCGCCACCGCGTGCTGCTATCGGGATAAAACATAGCTAAATATATAGAATCTCGGCTACGAGTTTGGTCAACATTATTACTTGCAAAAGACGGCGAAATAAAAGTACTGTTTTCTTCTCTAATTTGTGAAATAGTATTTTTAAGTGCAGAGGAAAGAGTCGCAGCTGTTTTTGCTTCGAAATAATCTCCTCCACCAACTTCAGCTGCTTCCTCTAAAAGCTTAAGGGCATTTTCACCCATCCCCCCTCCGAAGCCAATAGTAAATAGCCTAGCAGTATCAATTACATCGGGCGTCTCCGAAAATAAATCCACTGAAGTATTATCAGTACCATGTAATATTTTTGCTAATGCTACCAAGTAACTTTTATAGCTCCCAAAAGAGCTAGCTTCACTTTTAAATATACCTTTATAAGTTTTTTCTATGCTATTATCTGCTTCCTCATCATTTTGAGGCTCACCATCTGTCATTAAAATAATGTTAATAGAGTTGTCACAGCGCAGTTTTTCACTATCATCAGATATAAATGGCGATTTATAAACTTTCTTTATATCCGCTTTTGTATCTCTATCTTTAACCTTGCGTGCAAATTTAACATTGCTCCCTGTAATGTATAAATAAGCCTCCCATAAGGTTTCAGTTAAAGGGGTTGAACCATATGCAGGTAGCTCATCAACTTTATTTAATAAAGTCTTTTTATCAGTGCCTACTCTCGCAAGTACGTAGCCGCCACCAGGCTCATCATCTGCGTTATAATTAAAACGCATCAAGCCGAAATCAATATCTTCATTACCCTCAATTAAACTTTTTACAGCACTTTTCGCAACTTCAAGTCTTGTCTCATTTTCAACCTCATTAACACATTTGGGTTGATAATTATTGTTAGAATTACTGCCTACATTTATGTAGCATTGTTGATAATATTCATTGTAAGTGCTTTTACTTGCATAGCACTCTCCTAGACGTTCGTAGTCGTCATAATACCCATACCTCCAACTCCACCTTCGTACTTTTTTGAAACAACTTACACCCTCGTTTGACGAAATAATCTCTGTATCCATACTCCCTGACGTATCGAAAATAAAAAGAACACGTGGTTTTTCGTCAATTTCTGTGTTTTTATTTACATAAATCTCAATATCCTCAGCGTATGCCTGCATATTAATTACTGATGTAAAAAATAAAACTAGTGCTATATAAAGTTTAAGTTTCATCTTAAATTCCCTTACCTGTGCTAGCCATTTCTTGAGCTATACCTGTAACAATCGTCAGTGAATATTTCGTCTCATTAGCCGATGAATTTTTCGTCTCATTAGCCGATGAATTTTTAATCTTGGGGCCATAGTCTATAGTGGTAGCTACTTGCACCATATTGCAGGATACTCCTGCGGTAAAATTAAATCGGCGCGGGCATTCTAAATTGAGCGCCCCTTTATTTAAGTTAATCATTTTACTTTTCATGCCATTATGGTTAGCTATTAGCATGCCACTCTCATCGCCTGATGCAATGCTGGTTACTTCGTCTGGCGATAAAAAAAACTGATTGCCTGCTCCCTTATTTGCTTCGCCCGAAATCATCCGCTGCACTTCGCCAATTAACTCATTTTCAGCAACTTCTCGCTCTTGCGCTGCATTGGTAATTTTAATATCAATTGTACTACTGCTCATGAGGGTAACCGCAATACCAGTTACGGCTATTACCATAATTAATGCTGTTATAAGCACCACGCCCTGCTGTTTATTCGGTATATTTTTTAAATGCGCCATAAGTTAGCCCCCACATTATTTAAACGAATAGTGGTAGTAAATACCGTACGCCTGTAGTTATCGGTAAATGTTAGCTCTCGTTTATCGCTACCTTCACCCAGTATATATGTTTGATTTTTAATTTTAACTCCAGGATCGGGTTGCAACGCTCTAATCAATAAAAATAGCTGTACTGTTAAAATACCTTTTCGATTTTCCCAATCAGTAGGGTTCATGTCTTTAATGCTGCGGTAAGTATCTACTCGGCTATCATTGGTAGTGTCTAAGCCAAATACAAAGCGCATGTTTTCAACACCCTCCATAATTATTTCTTCCTCCATGCTATCACCCAACAAACGTTGTCGTTTTAGAATGGGTACTTTAAATTTTTTATTGTTGACAACATATTCTTGCTCAGATATGTAATATACATGATGACTATAGGGCCACACTGTCGTATTTATATTTAATGTACTTTGATCAACAACTCCGCGTACAAATTGTGCTTGCTCTTGTTCGGCAATAAAATAGTTTTGATTTATTTGTGTTTCATTAGTCCCTGCCTCTACCGTAAGCTGATTTCCTTGTAAAAATTTTAGCTGTAAAATATCGGTATTTTTAATTGCATCTTCAATGCATTTAAGCTCTTTAGGATCTTTAGGATCTTTAGTGCCCTCTGCTTTTTTAGCATATATAGTTCTAAAATTGCTACTACTGGTTAAATCTGGGAAACTGCCGTTATTAGCCCCCTCAGAGCAATCACCTGTAGTCGTTGCAGAAACGGTTGTATTTGCTGCAGTGAACGAGTCATCATAAAATGTACCCCAAAAACCAATTTGCTCAATATCGCGCTGCATTATATTAATTGCTAAACGTCCTGACTCTTGAAGCTCACCAATTGTCATAGTGTCTTTTGTGGTTACTTTCATACTAATAAAAGTAAACATAACACCGCCGAGGATCAAGCCACCAATAAATAGTGAAATCATTACTTCTATGAGCGTAAAACCTGTTTGTTTCATGCTAGCTCCTCACATAAATATAGCTAGTTAATACCACTAATCGACGTTTATTGTTAGGGTCATCACCACAGGTAACTTTTCCTGTATCTGTGTTTGCTGTAAATTCTTGCCGCCCTTGCCATGATATAATTACCTCAATATTGAATCCTTTCCCGCCAGTGCGATCTTCTGAGGTAGACTTTATACATATGGTGGCATCATCTAAAGAGCCTGTATTATTACGTGCGCTAATAGCGCGCTTCCATTGCACGACATCCAAACCCACTATACCTTCGGAGCCACAGCTACTATTAAAACAAGCTGATGATATAGACAGTTTAGAATCACTTTTTATTGATTTTCTATCTTCATCGTTATAAGAGCCATAAAGCTTAATTGATGCAATGGTATCGTTTGCTCGAATACGCTGAATAATGTCGTTACCTAACGCCACAGCGGCGGCGCGCTGCATAGAGTCAAAACTGGCTTGTTTGGCTTTTGCTTGCAGTGCAACGGCGCCTAACAAACCAAAGCTGAGGATGATAAAAGCAATAAGTACTTCTATTAAAGTGAAGCCTTTGCGTCGCTTAATTGGGTGTGAATGCATAATAAAACCAAATAAATATTATCTGATTATAAGTGTATGCAAATAAAATATAGATTCAAGAACTACTAAGACTAACGGTTGATTTTGTTGATAGACGGTTAATAAACACTGTTTTTGCCAAAATAGCTTTATAGTAAATGAGTTAACACAAGGTAGATTTAACTGTTTTTAGCTCGCGGCGACTAACCGCTAACAGCTCTTGGCAATTTTGTAGTTCAATAGCATGGCTACCGCTACTTAATGAGTGCAGAGCAACCACCTTATTTTTATTTACTAACGTATTGCGGTGTACTCTTAAAACATGTGTGGGATAAAGGGTTTCTAATTGTTTTAAACTTTGCTCTATAAGCGCACTGCCCCCTTTAAATACCATTTTTGTATATTTTTCTTCAGCAGCAAAATAATAAATACACTCCATTTCTATACTTTTTAATGTGCCCGCGAGCTGATACGTAATTTTTGTTGTTTGTTGTTTTTGTATATGTACTTTATTTAAGCGCCCAAGTTGTTCAACTACTTTTTGTAATGATTGCGCCGATACAGGCTTTACCAAATAACCCGCCGCATTTAATTGCAATGCGTCTAGCGCGTGCTCAGGGTGGGCGGTAATAAATACTATGGCGGGTGGAACTGCAAGTTTGTTAAGCTCACTTGCTACCTCCAAGCCATTAATACCCGGCATATCAACATCTAAAAACACTAAGTCAGGCTGGTTTACTTTACTTAACGCAAGTGCTTCTGTGCCATTGCTCGCTTCATTTTGTACAACTATATTTTGAGCCGCCAATAAACGTACTAAACGCGCTCTAGCTAAGGGTTCATCATCAACAATAATTACATTCATAATTGACTCTCAATATGTTTAGGGATCACTACTTTCACTCTAAATACGCCATTTTTATTAGCAATAGTGAGCTGCGCTTTACCCTTGTAATAAATATTAAGTCGTTGGCGAATATTTTCCAGCGCCATGCCGTTACTTGGCCGAATATTAGTGGTTGCCACGGCTATTGGGTTAGTGACTATAATAGTTAAATAGCCACTTGTAACATGCAGCTCAACTTTAATGACAGCGCCTGTTTCGCTAGGCTCTACGCCATGGCACACGGCATTTTCAATTAAAGGCTGCAAAGTTAAACAGGGAATATTAAGCGCGGGAAGCTCATTGGGTATTTGCCAATCAAGCTTTAAGCGGTTACCAAAACGCCATGCTTCTAGTGCAACATATTGCTTGCTAAGGGTTATTTCGTCCTCTAATGGCACACTTTGCCCTGAGCGCATTGCCGCTTGCGATAAGGCGGCTAAGGCTAAAATAGCCTGCTCAGCTGCGGTTGCATCATGATGGGTAAGCTCTGCAGCGGTATTTAAACTGTTATATAAAAAGTGTGGGCGAATACGTGCTTGTAATGCATCAAGCTCTGCGCGGGCAAGCGCTTTAGTTTGCTGCTCTTTTTCAAAATAAATTAATAAAAACTGGACGAATAAAGCAGTCAGTAAAGCCACTATAATACAATTACGAAGTATGAAATAAATTAGGCTATTTGTATCATCTATATCAAAAGCAAAATGAGAGAATAAAATACTAAAAATGCATGTAGATAATAAAAAAAAGACAAAAAACAAACTTAACTGAAAAGTTTGAGTACGTTTTTGTAAGAAAAATCTACAGAAGTATAAAGAAGAGGTACTGACTAACACTATTAAGTGTAAAAATAAGCTTATTATTCCAAGGCGAAGCCAAATATCACCTTCTACATTGGGTGCAAAAGCCAGAACAATAGCAACAACTTGCGATACAACTAACGAGGCAAGTACGCCTCGCTCATTAAAAAGAGCCGAAAAAAGCAACCCATCCACTTGTGGCGATTTGCTCATAACGGCTCCCTTTTAAGCTAATTAATTAAATATATATTTAATTTAGATTAGCGCAGCTCAATAGGAACAGCAAATACAATGTTCTCTTCTTCGCCAGGATTTTCAGTAACTTGATTGCCACCTAGTTCTTTTAAGCGGGTTATAACCTGTTGCACTAACACTTCAGGTGCAGATGCTCCTGCGGTTACCCCAACAGCATTAATACCAGTAAACCATGACTCTTGCACGTTTGTGGCATCGTCAATTAAATAAGCTTTAGTGCCCATTTTATCGGCAAGTTCACGCAAACGATTTGAGTTAGAGCTGTTTTTAGCGCCAACCACTAACAACACGTCTACTTTGTCGGCTAAGTCGCGAACGGCGTCTTGACGATTTTGCGTTGCATAACAAATATCATCTTTGCGCGGCCCATCAATAGCAGGGAACTTAGCGCGCAGCGCATCAATTACATCAGCAGTATCATCTACCGAGAGGGTTGTTTGACTGCAGTAAAATAAGTTGTCAGCATTTTTTACATTCAACTTAGCTACGTCTTCTACGGTTTCTACCAGGTAAATACCGCCGTCGTCATTGCCATACTGCCCCATGGTGCCCTCAACTTCTGGGTGTCCTTGGTGGCCAATTAAAATACACTCTATGCCTTTGCGGCTCGCACGGGTTACTTCCATATGTACTTTAGTAACCAGTGGGCAGGTCGCATCAAATATTTTTAAGTCACGACGCTTTGCTTCGGTGCGTACCGCTTGCGATACGCCATGCGCACTAAATATAACTATGCTGTCGTCAGGTATCTGATCAAGCTCTTCGACAAATACCGCACCGCGGCTTTTTAAGCCGTCAACCACATAGCGGTTATGCACCACTTCGTGGCGTACGTAAATTGGCTTTTCAAAAATATCTAAAGCGCGCTCAACAATACTAATAGCGCGATCAACCCCTGCGCAAAAGCCTCGTGGGTTGGCTAGTAATATTTCCATTAACCTTGCACCTCAATAATATCTACTTCAAAGGTTAAACGCTGACCCGCTAACGGATGATTAAAATCAATCGTTACCGACTCGCCTTGCACTTCGCGTACTAAACCCGGAAGCTCGGTACCATCAGGCTGAGTAAACGCTATTATAGCGCCTACTTTAGCTGGGGTTTCTGGGCCAAATTTACTGCGATCAACATAGTAAATGTTATCTGGATTTGGCTGACCAAATGCATCTTCTGGTTCTAGCTCAAAGGTTTTGCTCTCACCTGCGTTTAAGCCTAATAAGCACTTTTCAAAGTTAGCTGTTAAGCTACCATCGCCCATAGTTAATTTAGCAGGCTTGTTATGCACTTTAGTTGAGTCGGCAGCAGAGCCATCTTCTAACTTAATAGAAAAATGAAAAATAACCTGTGAGTTTTCACCAATTACAGCTTGGCTCATGCTTTATGCTCCTTCGGACTTTCGCCTGTAAAGGCGTCAAATAATAATAATGCTGCACCAATACAAATAGCGCAATCTGCAACATTAAATACCGGAAAATGTGAGTTTTTATAAAATACGTGTATAAAGTCAATTACATAACCGTATGCAATACGGTCGTATAAGTTACCAATTGCACCGGCAAGTACCAATGAATAGGCAGCGCATAATACTTTATTAGTTGCTGGCAGGCGTTTTAACCACCACACCAGCAATCCACTAATAGCAATTGCAATAGCACTTAAAAACCAACGTTGCCAACCACCTGCATCACTTAAAAAACTATAAGCTGCACCGTAATTATGTACATAAGTAATACTAAAAACAGGCAGTAAATTAATCGACTCTTGATAAGCCATACTACTTACAACAAGTGTTTTACTAGCAAAGTCTACTACTAACAGCAGTAGACTTAACCATAGCCACACTAAACCACTTTTTTGGGCTAGTTTGCTCACTAATTAACTCCTAAGCGAATTGACGTTGCTCGCCTTCACCGTCAACATTGCTTACACAACGTCCACAAATTTCAGGGTGAGCAGGCTCAACACCTACATCAGCGCTATAATGCCAACAACGCTCACACTTTTGTGCGTCGGTTGCAGCAACACTAATATAAAGACCATCAATTTCGGTAGTTTGTGTATCTGCCGGCTGGCTATCAACTTCGGTTACGTTTACTGCAGATGTTAAAAATACAAAACGCAGCTCGTCGCCAAGTGCTAATAATTTAGCTGCGAGCGCTTTGCCTGTATATAAATTAACAGTTGCTTGGAGCGTTGCACCAATCACTTCTTCTTTACGTGCAGCTTCTAATAGGCGGTTTACTTCATCGCGCACTGTTAGAATTTCTAACCAATCATCGTTACTAAATTGGCTGTTAGTAGGAGCTTGTAAGCCTTCGTACCAGGTTGATGTAAATACGTAGTCACTACGCTCACCCGGTAATGCTTCCCAAATTTCTTGAGCAGTAAAGCTCATAATTGGTGCCATCCAACGCGTCATTGCTTCAGCAATATGGTACAGCGCTGTTTGACAAGAACGACGTGCGTGGCTGTCACTCTTAGCTGTGTATTGGCGGTCTTTAATTACGTCTAAATAGAACGAGCCAAGCTCACCGGTACAAAAGTTCATTAGCTTTTGCGTTACTAACAGCATTTGGTAGCTATCGTAGGCAGCTAAAATTTCTGTTTGTAATTGTGCTGCACGGCCAACAATCCACTTATCAAGCTCAACCATATCATTAACAGCTACTTGATCTGTTTTTGGATCAAAGCCATTTAGGTTAGCTAATAAGTAACGACTAGTGTTACGAATTCGGCGATAACGATCTGCTGAGCGGTTAAATATTTCATCCGATACCGTCATTTCTGCAGTGTAATCGGTAGAGGCAACCCACAAGCGTAAAATATCGGCGCCTAGTTTATTCATCACATTTTGTGGTGAAATAACATTACCTAACGACTTAGACATTTTACGACCGTTTTCATCAACGGTAAAACCATGAGTAAGTACTTGGCGGTACGGTGCATGGCCGTTAATAGCGACCGATGTCATCATAGACGACATAAACCAACCCCGATGCTGATCAGAACCTTCAAGGTATAAATCGGCAGGACCAGTTAAGTCTTCACGCGCATCAACAACACACGCATGCGATACGCCCGAGTCAAACCATACATCGAGAGTGTCTTGCACTTTCATGTATTGCTTAGCATCTTCTTCACCTAACAGTGTCGCTGGGTCTAAATCGTACCATGCTTGAATACCTGACTTTTCAACCAATTGTGCTGCTTGTTCAATTAACTCTTGCGTATTTGGATGAATAGCACCGGTGTCTTTATCAGCAAACAATGCAATTGGTACACCCCAAGTACGTTGGCGTGATATACACCAATCTGGACGGCCCTCAACCATGTTTGCAATGCGGCTTTCGCCCCACTCTGGTAACCACTGCGTGTTTTTAATTTCGTTTAATGAATCTTGACGCAAATTAGCCTGATCCATACTAATAAACCACTGTGGTGTAGCACGGAAAATAATTGGCGTTTTATGACGCCAGCAATGTGGATAACTATGCGTAATAGCATGGTGATGCATTAATGCGCCATGCTCTTTAAGCACTTCAACAATGCTCGCGTTAGCTTTAAACACATGCTGACCGGCAAATAACTCAGTGTCTGGTAAGTACACACCATTTGCGCCAACCGGGTTAGCCACTTCTAGTTTGTATTCAAGTCCAGCCACGAAATCTTCTTGACCATGCCCTGGAGCCGTATGTACAACACCCGTACCTGAGTCGGTCGTAACATGTTCAGCTACAATTACAGGAACACTAAAGTCATAAAAAGGGTGTGCTACTTGTAAATTTTCAAGCGCCGCACCTTTAACATAACCTAATACATGAAAGTTATTAAAACCAAAACGGTCCATTGCATCTTTAACGAGCTCAGAGCCTAAAATTAAGCGTTGCTGCTTACCTTCATCTTCAACTTGTACTAGTGCATATTCTAATTCTGCATGTACTGCTACTGCTCGGTTAGCAGGCAGCGTCCACGGGGTGGTAGTCCAAATAACAGTACCAACTTTACCTGTACCTTTATGACCATCGGCTAAATCAAACGCACTTACTACTGCGTCTTGGTCGTTAAAAATAAAGCGTACGTCTATTGCTGGTGATTGCTTATCTTGGTATTCAACTTCGGCTTCGGCTAAAGCAGAACCACAATCTGTACACCAATGCACAGGCTTAGCACCTTTATGTAAATGGCCTTTTTCAATAATACGACCAAGTACACGAATAGCATTCGCTTCAAAATCAAAGTTCATGGTTAAGTAAGGCTTGTCCCAATCGGCAAATACACCTAAACGTTTAAAGTCGACCTTTTGACCTTCAACTTGCTTTTTAGCGTATGCACGGCACTTTTCGCGAAACTCGCTCGCGGTTACTTTAACGCCTGGCTTGCCAACTTTTTTCTCAACCATTAACTCTATTGGTAAACCATGGCAATCCCAACCAGGTACTAATGGCGAGTCAAAGTCAGATAAGGTTTTAGACTTAACAATAATATCTTTTAATATTTTATTTACTGAATGGCCTAAATGGATATCGCCGTTTGCATACGGAGGTCCATCATGCAAAATAAAGGTTTTTTTACCTTTTTTAGCACTGCGAATTTGACCATATAGGTCGTCTTCATACCATGCTTTTAGCATTTTTGGTTCACGTTGTGCCAAATTGCCACGCATTGGAAACGGTGTTTCCGGTAAGTTCAAAGTATGTTTATAGTCGCTCATTAATCCTACATTCCGTATCTATCGGCTACCTAATTTAAACCAAAACACTGTTTAGCGGCGGCAACGTCAGTTGCTATTTGCGCCGTTAATTGTGTTAATGTCTCGAATTTTTTCTCATCGCGGAGTTTTTTAATCAACTCCACATGCATAAATTGTCCATAAATGTCTTGTGCAAAATCAAAAAGATGAACTTCTAATAAGGCACGAGTTCCATTAAAAGTGGGCTTATTGCCTATATTGGCAACCCCATAAACTTGTTTCCCTGCTACGGTTGCTTGCACAGCAAACACCCCATTTACCGGGCAAACTTGACGTTTAAGCGCTATATTTGCGGTTCTAAAACCCAGCTCTCGGCCACGTTTCCAACCATGTATAACACGCCCCGAAATGGCATAGTTGTGACCAAGCATTACCTTTGCAGTGCTTAAATCACCAGCGGCAAGCGCTTCACGAATTAAAGTACTGCTTACTCTAGCATTTAATTGGCGAAAACTCGCGGTGCTTTTAACATCCATGCTCGCTTGTTTGCCCATACTTACTAGTAAGTCAAAATTACCCTGTCGCTGCTTGCCAAATCTAAAATCATCACCAACCGTTAATGCTTTAACGCCTAGCTTTTTAATTAAAATATCACTAACAAATTGCTCTGCATGCATATTTGCAAATTGCTGATTAAAGCTAATACAAATAACTCGTTCAATACCTAACTCGCTGAGCAGTAGCAGTTTATCTCGTAAGCGAGTTAAACGCGCTGGCGCATTACTTTTAGCAAAAAACTCTTGTGGTTGAGGCTCAAACAACATTACCGTACTAGGTAAATTATTTGCTTTAGCATCAATAAGTAAGCCTTTTAATACTTCAGCATGACCTAAGTGAACACCATCAAAATTACCAATAGTAAGCACACAACCAAAATGTTGTGAGCGAATATTGTGTATACCTCTAATTAACTCCATGCCACCCAATGCCTTTTTAAGCGAGTTATTAATTCACAACTCAAAATTGAATGAAGTTGCAGAGTTGCCGATTATAATCTTTTTTTTAGTTCGATTCAGTAATTGCTACACTTTTTATCGTATTTAGTCGCACACCCATCAAAAATAACAGCGTAAAGTAACTTAACCCTGCAATTGCTAGCAACACTAGGAGTAAAATAACCTGTTCGCTAAAGTGCCAAGTCGTCCAACTATACTGCTCGCTGGTAAACCAAACCAGTAACCCCATAACAATACTTGCAACAAAGCATTTAAGGGTAAAATATAAGCTCATTGACGAAAACTGATACACATTTTCTTTTTTAAGCTGCCTGTAAAGCAAAAATGCATTACAACTTGCCGACATTGAAGTAGCTAATGCCAATCCTAAATAGCCAATAAAAGGCGCAAGCATTATATTAAACACCATATTAAGTACCAAGGTAATAATACCAATGCGCACTGGGGTTTTAGTATCTTGGCGGGCGTAAAATCCAGGGGCTAATACCTTTATTAGCATAAAGCTGACTAAACCAACCGAATAAGCCATTACCCCTAAGCTCACCGCTTTAACATGATCAATCCCCGCTTCTTTAAATGCACCATGATCAAACAACACAGTAATAATAAGTGGGCTAATAATCATTAACCCTATCATAGCAGGCAGGCCCAAAAATATTACAAAACGCACCCCCCAATCTAAGGTATGCTGAAAATCACTGCTTTTTTTACTACTGTGTAATTTTGACAGTGCCGGTAAAATAACCGTTGCTATACCAATACCAAATAATCCCAGCGGAAACTCTATTAAACGGTCTGAGTAATACAACCAAGCAATTGAGCCGGTCATGAGTAATGAAGCAATAACGGTATCGAGCAATAAGTTTATTTGGCTAATAGAGACCCCAAACAAAGCAGGCAGCATTAATTTACGTACTTTTTTTACATTTTCGTCTTGCCAAGCCCAGCGCGGGCGCGCCAACATTTTTGCCCGATATAAAAAAGGTAACTGAAACAGTAACTGCACCACACCACCAATAAATACACCGATAGCTAATGCATAAGCACCTACCGAAAATTGGTCATGTAAAAAAATAGCACACAAAATAATAGATATATTTAATAACACTGGGGTAAACGCAGCCACAGCAAAGCGGTTATATACATTCATAACCGCCCCACTTAGCGCCACAAGGCTTACAAAAAACAAATACGGAAATGTCAGCTTTAATAATGCACTGGCAAGTTCAAACTTTTCGCCATCAGGGCCACCTTGCCACCAATCTATAAACCAACCTGTGCCAAATAGTGCAGCAATAACCGGAGATGCAACCACACCTACAATTGTCACTATTAATAAAATAGTGCCTAAGGTTCCTGCTGCTTGCGCAACAAAAAGTTTAACCTTGTCGTCGCCTTGCTGCTCTTTTATTTCGCTTAATACAGGTACAAATGCTTGAGCAAACGCACCTTCTGCAAATAAACGACGTAAAAAGTTAGGAATTCGATTAGCAAACAAAAAAACATCGGCCGCAGCACCGGCTCCCAGGAGGTTTGCAACAACCGCATCGCGAACTAACCCTAAAATACGCGATATCATTGTCATACAAGTAACAATCATACCGGAGCGAAATAAACCTTTTGACACCGCAAACCCACACTAAAAATTATTAAGATAAGTAATTATGCCATAGTCTTTTTTATAAATCGCTTTAAAGCACTAGGCTGAATCCTCATGCTTTGTTACAATGTCGATATTAACTGCTAGAGCGGCAAATTGATGTTCGTTATAAGGAGCAGTTTTTCTTGGATTGTCAAAATTAAATTGACATTCATGATAAAAACAGGCATATTCCACGGCCTTTAATTTAAGCTTTATTTAAGATTGTTAGGAGCAAACCTTGGCTAACATCAAGTCTGCAAAAAAACGCGCTATTACAAGCGAAAAAAACCGTCAGCACAACGCAAGTCGTCGTTCAATGATGCGTACTTACTTCAAAAAAGTAATCGTAGCTATTGAAGCTGGTGATAAAGAAGCTGCACAGCAAGCTTTTTCTGTTGCTACACCTATCCTAGACCGTTACGCAACTAAGGGTCTAATTCACAAAAACAAAGCTGCTCGTCATAAGAGCCGCATAGCTGCTAAAATTAAAGCACTATAATTTGTTTTTGCAAGAATATAAAAACCGGCCTTGGCCGGTTTTTTTTTGCTTTATATTTAATATTTACAGCATTAAACAGGTATGTAGCCAATTCACACAGCACCATCATCACATATTCTTATTTAGGGCAGTTGCGCTTAAATAAGCGCTTTTAATAAAATGGCGCGTAAGTTATTAAACCCCTTCTAGCTCAGGATAAAACTTTTTCAGCATAGCTGCTATTTTTTTAGGAGAGAAAGGCTTTACCACAAAACCTTTAGCCCCTTTATCAATTGCATCTTTTATATTTTCAACCCCTGAGTGCGCCGACACCATAACCACGTTTGTTTCTGGGTTCAGTTGATTAATTTGCTCAATTAACTCTTTACCATCGCCATCAGGTAACTCTATATCTAAAAAAATCATGTTATAATTTGCAGCACGACACTCATTAATACATTGTGCGGCAGTTGATGCTTCTTTTACGTTTTCTATGCCTAAATGCATCAATGTTTGGCTTAAAAAGCTGCGCACAGTACTAACGTCATCAACGATTAAAATTGCAAGCTGTGTGTTCATATTTGATCCTTATAGGCTAAAAGCAATGTTTGCAAATGCTATCATTTGCTTTAAATACAGTTATTTATTATAGAGAACTACACCAAAAAGGCCAGATTTGCTTTATGTCTACAAATACAAAAAAACAATCATTACTAGGTAAAGCACCTAGAAGTACAAAAACAACAAAAAACAAGCAAAACCGCAGTACGGCTACAAAGCCTAATAATATTAAACAAAGTGCTAATACAAGCGCTAACAATAAAGCAGCGCAAAAGTCTAAAAGCAGCTTGCTGGCCACGCTTGGACTATTACTATTTATAATAATTATAATCCCTAAGCCTACACTGCTTAGTTATCATAAATTAGGTATGGTGAGTAATAGCATTTATTGGCCTGGGGTATTTGGTTACGGCGCAACGCTCCTCGATTCAAACTTACAGCCACAGCTAGACAGTAAGCGTAAGGCACTTTATTTATGTACTGATACGGTTAACTCAAAAAGCTGTCAAAAATATAAAGTAATTGCCGATAATGGAATTATTGCGGCAATAAAAGCTTACTTTTAGCATTAAAAAAACTAATCTGAAAATTTAAAATTACTTGGTTGAAAGGTGTGCAAAAGATCAACATAATGGCGCTCCTTTTTTCAACAAATGAACTATTGAAACTACCATGCTGAACGAGCTAGATTGGCTTTTAAACACGATATTACTTGCACTAGGTTTAGGTGCATTCTTTATTAACCAAGTCACATTACTGCGTATTGCCGCGGTTAGTGCCTGTGGTTTGCTATTTTTATCATTTAGCTTAGATCTTATGTCGTCGAGTATTGTTTCGAATATGAGTTTGGTGTTAATCAATACATTTTATTTGTTTAAAGTTTATACTTTTGGGCAATTTACTGTAACCCAAAATTAAGCACTTCTCCTTAGAATATTTTATAGCCCAGCTTAGCTGGGCTTTTTTTTGCCTAATATTTAACAACCAAGCTGATTGCAGCTACTGCTAACTCATTACGATAGTTAACTGCAACTGAATTAACGCCGTATAGTTACTACTTTACAACTAAAAAAGAGCCTAGTTGGCTCTTTTGCTGCTTAGCATCTCTATATTTTGTGCCTTAGCTTAATATAGGCGGCCTTTTATCTGCCCACGGAGCGGCTTGCTCTAATTGCGCGGCCAGCGTAAGCAACTGCGCCTCACTGCCATACGCACCGGCAAACTGCACACCAATTGGCAAGCCATTCTTATTCCAATGCAGTGGCACCGACATTGCTGGTAAACCTGTCATATTAAATAACGCTGCAATGGGTGATGCTTTTAATACCTGTTGCACAAATGAGTCGTAGGGTTGATTTAAACTAAGTTCACCAATTTTTGGTGGTGGCGCTGTGGTCACTGGCGTCAAAATAAAGTCGTAGTCGTTAAAAAACACGTCAAAAGCTTGCCCGCCTTGATCAAAGGCACTGCGGGCGGCTAGCATTTGCTGAGCTGTAAATTCTTTAGCCCGCTGCAGGTGTCCCCAAACAATGGCTTCAAATTCGTTTTCGCGTGCTGCACGCCCTAGTTTTAATTCTCTAGCTTGTACCGCATTAAGCATACCGCTTGAAGTGGCTATGCCCATGCCGTTAAACATTTGCTCAAGTGGCAAGGTTGGCTGTGCTACTTCAACAATATGGCCTAAACTAGTCAGTAATTTAACGGTTTTATCTAAGGCGTCGCTACAATCTTGATGCACAGGGTAACCAAACGGATGGCTTTGCATTAATGCTATTTTAAGAGGCTTTGGTTTGGCGTTAACCGCAGCTAACATATTATCGTTGGGCAGGGTAACACGCGACCCTGGCTCTGCCCCTTGTGTTAGCTGCAGCAGCAATGCACTGTCGCGCACACTGCGGGTAAGCGCATGATGAACCGATAACCCCATTGAGCTTTCTAAGTTAGTGGGGCCAGATGCCACCCGGCCACGGCTTGGTTTGAGCCCAAATAGTCCACAATGCGATGCAGGTATACGAATAGAGCCGCCACCATCGCTACCATGAGCTGCGGGTAAAATTCTCGCGGCAACCGCCACTGCAGAGCCTGCCGAGGAGCCACCACTGCTATAGCGGGTATCCCACGGGTTAAGCGTGTCGCCATGTAAGCTCGACTCACCTGTAGGCGTTTGACCAAACTCAGGACTGGTAAGCTTAGCCATAATATTTAGTCCCGCAGCTTGATAGCGATTAACTAAGGTTGAATTTTCAGCCACACGGTTATCTTTAAAAAAACGACAACCATTAGTGGTAATAGTACCGGCCATAGTTACGCCTAAATCTTTAAGCGCAAACGGCACTCCCAACAGCGGCGCGCTGGCCATTTTAGCTGTTCGCTGTGCAGTGCTTAATTGGTTTAACTTTTGTGCTTGCTCACGCGCTTGCTCAAAATGATTAACGGCTATCATATTAAGCGCAGCATTTGTTTCAAACCTTGCAATTGCACTGTCGGTTAATTCTAATGGGCTAATATCGCCTTGGCGTAATAAATCCGCCATGGTCGACATATCCCAACTGTCGTAGTCACCAAGCGGCTGTTTAGGAGTGTTTACTGTTGCAGCCGCCGATGCTTGGCTTGCAAGTGATAAACCTAGCATAGACGCACCACCAATTGCGCCGCACGCCTGTATAAGTCGTCGTCTATCTAAATCTATCTTAGTCATTATTTACTACCCCATACCTTTTGTGGTGCCACAGCTTGGGCATTTAATTGATCAATCACGCCGGCAATTTCATTTACATTTAAGCGTACGCCTTTATCAATAGTAGGCCCAGTGCGCCAGCCATCACATAATGAGATACGCCCGCCTTGCGTTTCAAATATTTGCCCTGTTACGGTAGATGATGCCTCACTGCCTAACCAAACAACCAGCGGCGCTACATTTTCCGGTGCCCAAGCATCAAAGCTATCATCTTCTGGCTTTTTCACTAGATCAGGCATTGCTGATTCGGTCATTGCGGTGCGTGCTGCCGGTGCCAATGCATTAGCAGTAATACCGTAACGCGCCAATTCCGACGCTTGTACTAAAGTAAGCGTAGCAACACCGCCTTTTGCCGCAGAATAGTTTGCTTGCCCTACCGAGCCTTGTAAGCCTGCGCCCGAGCTGGTGTTTATAATACGTGCAGCTACTGGGTTACCTGCTTTTGACTGATCGCGCCAGCGACGGCTTAAAATATTGGCTAAACAAAAGTGCCCTTTAAGGTGCACCCGCATTACCATATCCCAGGCGTCTTCATCTGAATTAACAAACATACCATCGCGCAGTACGCCGGCATTGTTAACTAGCACATGCACTTCGCCAAAAGCGGCAATGGCATCATCTACTATCTGCTGCGCCGTAGCCGTGGTAGTAATATCGCTGCTATTAGCAATTGCTTTACCGCCGGCAGTAATAATTTCATCAACCACTGCTTTTGCAGCATCAAGACGAATGTCGTTCACTACCACATTGGCGCCTTCTGCGGCAAAGGCAAGTGCATAAGCACGGCCTAATCCACCGCCACTTCCGGTAATAATAACTGTACGCTGTTGGCAAATACCCATACCTTTCTCCTTAATTATAATCGTTCAATGATAGTGACATTGGCTAAACCGCCGCCTTCGCACATTGTTTGTAGGCCATAACGCCCGCCTGTACGCTCTAATTCATGTAATAATCCGGTCATTAAGCGCACGCCGGTAGCGCCAAGGGGGTGGCCCAGTGCAATGGCACCACCATTAACATTAGTTTTTTCATGGCTGTAACCGGTTTCTTTTAGCCATGCCATTACTACAGAGGCAAACGCTTCATTAATTTCTACTAAATCAATATCATCAAGCGTAAGATTCGCTTTTTTTAATGCCGCGATAGTAGCTGGAATAGGTGCTCTAAGGTGCCAAATAGGATCATCTCCCAGCACACTAACATGATGAATACGCGCTCTTGGGGTCAGGTTATATTTTTTTAATGCGCGCTCAGACACAATAAGCATTGCTGCTGATGCATCGCACACTGAGCTCGAAACCGCTGCGGTAATACTTGGGTAAGTAGGGTCAACCGGCTCAAGTTCTGCCATTTTAGCCAAACTACTTTCTCTAGGTGTTTCATCAAATGTTAATCCTTCAATCGCCACTATTTCGCGATCAAAGCGTCCCTCTGCTGCGGCTGCTAATGCACGGCGATGACTTTCTAGCGCAAACACTTCCATATCGGCGCGGCTTATACCCCAATGATCAGCAATGCGCTGAGCGGCATAAAACTGATTTACCGGCGCATCGCCAAAGCGGGCATGCCACAATTTACTCTCTGCAAATGGCGTACTAAAGCCAAGTGGTTGCCCGGCAAGCATTGCTGACGAAATAGGAATTTGCGTCATTGTTTGCACGCCCCCTACCGCTATCACATCTTGCGTGCCGCTCATAATCGCTTGCGCAGCAAAATGCACGGCTTGTTGCGATGAGCCACATTGTCTATCAACCGTTGTACCCGGTACATTCATTGCTAGTCCCGCCGCTAACCAACTGGTGCGGGCAATGTTTCCTGCTTGCGAGCCTATCGTGTCTACACAGCCAAAAATCACATCATCGTAATCTTCTGCTGGTATGTTATTGCGCTCAACCAAAGGTTTTAATACTGCTGCACCTAAGTCTATGGCATGCACATGGGCAAGGCCCCCTTTGCGTCTGCCTGTAGGTGTACGCAGTGCGTCTACAATATATGCATGGGTCATAGTATCGCCTCAAAAGTTTTAGAAGGAGCCAAATCGACATCAGAGTTAAGTACATAATCTTGCACTCGTGCACGATGAAAAACACTGTCACCCCAGGTGTTGTTTAATGCCCAACTGCGTTTCATAAACATTTGCAGGTCTACTTCCCAGGTATAACCCATAGCACCGTGGATTTGAATCCCGTGGCGCGCTGCAAGTGCGGCTGCTTCGCTGCAAAAATTACGCGCTTGTGAAACATGCACGTCAGTTAAAGGGTGGTTATTTTCTAGTGAACACGCCGCGCGATACAGTACTGGTTTTGCAATTTCAATTTTTCCTGCTACATCGGCCAAATGGTGCTTAACAGCCTGAAAGCTACCAATTGCTTTGCCAAACTGTTTACGCTGTACACTATAATCAACGGTTAAATCGAGCATGCGCTGCGCTAAGCCGAGTAATTGCCCTGCAACCGAGAGCGCCCCGCGATTAAGCGTGTCATTCCATATTTTTTTGCCCGCCTCGCCCTGTGCAATACAGGTTTCGGCTGTTGGCTGCCAAGTTACTTGCGATAAGCGGCGCGACGAATCAATACTTAAATTAACGACGTTATCCACTTGCTCACACGGTACTAAATGCACTTCATCAGCGTGTTGCATAAGTAGTACTTGCGCTAAATGTGCATCCGATACCAGCTCACTGCATTGATGGCCAATAGCTAAGCGCAGCTCGCCATCACAAATTTTAGCTAAGTAATCAGCTTTACAAACCACGCTATCATCAAGGGCTGAAAATACGCCACTGCCTACATAAGCCGTATCGGCAAGCGAATCAGGAATAGCGTAATAACCTAGCTCTTGGGTCATTAATGACCACGCTATATCGCCCATTCCCAAACCACCAAACTGCTCTGGCACCGATAGCGCAGTAAACCCTTGCTCTGCCATTTTATTTCTTAATTCGGGAGAGCGACCCGCGTCGGTTTCCCATATTTCGCGTAGTGTTTCTGGTGCTGCTTCAGTCATTAAAAAGCGGCTGATAGCTTCACGAAACATTAATTGGTCTTCAGTAAAGGTAAAATCCATAGTTTCACTCGCTATCTAGGTAGGCCAAGCATACGCTCAGCAACAATATTTCGTTGAATTTCATTGGCACCCGCATAAATTGGCCCAGCTTGAGAGAATAAAAAGCCGTTTAACCAATAACCATGCTCCTCGGCAAGTGCTGCCGATGAGAGTAACTCACCACAAGTACCCAAAATATCCATCGCCGTTTGATGAATGAGCAAATCTAGCTCTGACCAAAACACTTTATTTAGGCTCGATTCAGCGCCAATTTTATCGCCATGACTAATACGTCCTACAGTGTTGTAAGCAGACAACGCATAGGCTTCTGCATCAGCCCAACATTTAGCCACCGCAGCACCAATGGCTGGGTCGCGATCGGCAGCCGCTTTGTTATCCCGGTACAGTTGTACTAGTTTGCGCACAGGTTGCTGAAAACGCGCCGGTGAGCGCAGCAACAAACCCCGCTCAAAACCTGCCGTTGCCATTGCCACATGCCAGCCTTTGCCTTCTTCGCCTATGCGGTGTTCAACCGGTACTTTGACGTTATCAAAGAATATTTCTGCAAAGGCATCTTCGCCATCCAGCGCTTTAATTGGGCGAATAGTTACGCCCTGTGCATCCAGCGGTACCATTAAAAAAGACAAACCATGGTGGCGCTGCGAACCCGCTTCTGAGCGAAACAAGCCAAATGCCCAATCGGCATAAGTAGCACGGGTAGACCAGGTTTTTTGGCCATTCACAATGTAATGGTCGCCATTGCGAATTGCTTTACTACTAATGTTGGCCATATCTGAGCCGGCATTAGGTTCAGACCAGGCTTGCGCCCACATGTCTTCACTTGATGCCATACGCGGTAAAAAATGCGATTTTTGCTGCTCCGTACCAAATTCAAGTAAAGTAGAGCCAAGTAATAGCTGGCCATTTTGATTTACTCGCCCTGGTGCACCTGCGCCGTAGTATTCTTCTTCAAAAATAAGCCAGTCAATTAAGTTACACCCGCGGCCGCCATATTCTTTAGGCCACATAACCATTGAAAAACCCGCTTTATGTAGCTTGCGCTCCCATTGGCGGTGCAGCTCAAAGCCTGCTTTGGTGTCGTAAGTGGGCAGCTTTTCTGCAGGTACATTTTCTGCAAGCCACTGACGCACTTCCATACGGAAATTTTGTTGCTCTGTTGTATAAGTTAGTTTCATAGTCGGCCTCAAAAATTCGCTTCGCGTTTGTCTACAAACGCGCGGCGGGTTTCAGCAGAATCTGGGCTGGTATAAGCTTGCAGCGTAAACCCTTGCTCCCAACGGTATTTAGCTTCTAGGTCACCGTCTTCAATACCATTTAGGCTTTCTTTAGCAATGCGGATCATATCGGAGCTTTTTGCGGCAATTTTGCTGGCAATTTCCAGCGCGGTATCGCGTAATTGCTCTTTAGGTACAATGCGTTCAATAAAGCCGTATCTATCGGCATCTTGTACCGAAATAGTTTCGCCAGTAAAAAACAAGTAACGTACTTTTTGCACCGGAAATAAGCGCTGTAAATGCGCGCCGCCGCCCATAGCGCCACGATCTACTTCTGGTAGCGCAAAAGTGGTACATTCTGACGCCACCACAATATCGGCCGCACCAGTAATACCAATACCGCCACCCAGCACATAACCATGCAGCGCAACTATTACTGGTATTGGACACAAATGTACCGCTTTAAACGTTTCGTAATTACCGGCGTTAACGCTAACAATACGCTCTGGGTATTTATCTAACTCTTTAATATCAACACCGGCACAAAAACCACGCCCTTCTGAGCGAATAATTAATACCCGAGCAGCCAAATTTTGGCCAATACTGTTGATCAGATCGGCGAGCGCTTGCCATTCAGCACTGTCGAGTGCATTTACCGGTGCTTTATTTATAATTATTTCGGCGATACCGTTTTCGATATGGCTTTTAAATGCTGGGTTCATAGCTTAGGCCTCTTCTTCGACTGACCGGTTAGTCCGGCGGATTAACAATTGCTCAAGACAGGTGTCTGCCTCGGCGATAATTTCGTTTATTAGTGTCTCAACGCTAGGTAAGTTATTTATTACCGCCGCCACTTGGCCGCTGGGTAAAATACCTTCGTCGGGTTTACCTTCAACCATAGATTTTTGAATTAACACCGGTTGATTAGCCGACATTACCAATGTTGCTGCAGCTTTGGGATCTTCACGCAGGCCATTAAAAAACACTTTGAGCATATGCAGCGATGTCATGCCGGTTTCTTTTTGCCAATGACGGGCACTTTTTAGTGCCAACCATAAGCGCTTAACACCACCCGAGCGCTCTAAATCATCAATAAATGGCGTGTTGATCATCCGGTGACGCAGGCCATCTACCGCGGTAGAAATGCGAATGTCAGCACTGTCTTGGGTATCAAGATAACGCTGCTGGGTGACTTTTGGCGTGGGTGCATCGCAGGTCAGCAAAAAGCGCGTGCCCATTGCCATACCTGCAGCGCCTGCGCCTAATACTGAGGCCAAACCACGCCCGCACGAAAAGCCCCCTGCGGCAATTACTGGTACCGACACCGCATTTAACACTTGCGGTAACAAAATAGTGCTCGGTACGCTGCCAGTATGACCACCCCCTTCACTGCCTTGAATGGTGATCATATCGGCGCCCATGGCAACCGCTTTTACTGCATGCTTTACTGCGCCTACGGTGGGAATGCACAGCACACCTGCCGCTTTGAGTCGCTCAATAGTGGCTTTATCGGGGCCGCGTCCGTAGCTCACCGCACGCAATTTGTAACTAATAGCTAAATCAAGACATTGCTGCGCGTTTTCTTGAAACATATGAAAATTAAGACCAAAATTACTGGTCCCTGTGGCAGCAATTACTTTTTTTATGGCACTTTCCACTTCTTCAGTGTTCATCGTCGCGCCAGCTAAAAAACCAAAACCGCCCGCACGCGTTGTTGCTATTACTAAGTTTGCATCAGAGACCCAGCCCATCGCCGTTTGAATAATCGGATAACGACAGCCCAGTGCCTCTGTTAACGGCGTATTCCAGCGGCCATCGGCATTATTGTGCTCTGTGCTCATATTTATTTTTCCTTGGCTGCTGATTTATTGGCTTGAGCCATCGCTTTCGCGTCAAAGCCACCTAAGCGGTCACCCGATATTGTTTCGTTATGCGCATGCGCAAAATGATGCAAACCAAACGCCATATCCATGGTTGAACGTTTACCCATTAAATCTTCGGCGTTATTAATTACTTGCTTAGTTAATTGCAAACCCAGTCGTGGCATTTGTGCAATCTGATTAGCTAAAGTAAAGGTCGTCTCTTCTAAATTATCCCTTGGCACTACGCGATTCACCATGCCCATTTGATAAGCACGGTCTGCCGACATACGATCGCCGGTAAATAAAAACTCTTTGGCAATACGTGGATTAAGCTCGTGCACATGCGCAAAATACTCAACCCCAGGAATACCCATGCGCACGACCGGATCAGAGAAAAATGCTTTGTCATCGGCAATAATTAAATCACATACCCACGCCAGCATTAAGCCACCAGCCACACAGGCACCTTGTACCATAGCAATCGTTGGCTTAGGCAAATCGCGCCAGCGACGGCACATTCCTAAATACACTTCGTGCTCGCGAGCATATAAAAACTCACCGCCGGGCTTATTAGCGTGATCGTAAAAAAGGTTAGTACGATCAAAGCTTTTATCAACATCGCGCCCAGGGGTTCCAATGTCATGACCAGCAGAAAAGTGCTTGCCGTTACCGGCAAGTACAATTACTTTTACTTCGTCGTCGTTACACGCAAGCTGAAAAGCCTTATCTAGCGCGTAGGTCATTTGCGAGTTTTGCGCGTTGTTATATTCAGGACGATCCATGGTAATAACCGCCACTTGAGCGCGCACTTCGTATAACACTACGTCATCTATTGTTTGAACTTCACTCATTACGACTCCTCTGGGCGTACACCCGGTGGGTTGTCTTTTAGCTGTTTAGCTCTAATATTGTGAGGATCCAATTTAGCAATTAATGCTAACTGCTCAGCTGTAGGCGCTGGTGTGGTTGGAGTGTTTGCCTCAACGTGAATTTCAAAGCCTGTTTTTTCAATTACTTCTTGTACACTCACACCAGGGTGAACGCTCACTAAGCGCAATTGATGCTCTGGACCTTGCCAATCCATCACACAAATATCGGTGATCACTAAACGAATATCGACATCCGATAGCTGATAACCTTTTGGCAAACGTGCTGGGTTGTAACCAATTGAGCACACCACATCACATTCTTGCTCTACAAATACGCGTTTACTGTGGCTTGGCACAAAAAACGAGTTAGCATGGCTAATTGAGTTACCCGGTAAACCACGTACGCCTAACATTTGTATTTTAGGTTTATCGTAGTCGCCCCCTAGGGCTGAAATATTACTTTGCCCGTACTTATCAATTTGCGTTGGCCCTATCATGGCGTGGCGTTTACGGCTCCACACATTGTCAAAAATGCGTGAAAAACCCATCCATGTTTCGTTACGCTGTACAAAATCATCGCCACGTGCGCCAATCGGATTTGGCTCACTCAGTAAGTAGGCTTCTGAGTCTGTCATCATTAAATCTGGGTTGTTAGTACTCATAGAAATACTCGCCGCTAAACGCGGAATAACCCCAATGCCGGTGGCAAGCACTTCACCATCGTTATCAAATGCGGTTGCTGCGGCACAAATCATTAATTCTGCCAAGCTGTATTGAGTTGCTGTCATTTTAATGTCCTGCCTTAGTAACTTGTGTTAGGGATTTGACGGATCGCATCGATGCCGCCTAATTTAGCTTGGTACTCTTGCTCTGATTTATTATTAATAAACTCATCAAAGTAAGCACTAAAGCCGCCTTCTTTTGCGTATTTGTTATATTGCAGCAAATGTTTATTATCAATGCCGTAAAATGGCGGACAACTGCTTGGATGCGCGCCCCCAGGTACTTCACTTACGGCCGTTGTTAAGCTGCGTTCCCAAAATACTTTATCTGCCGCTGTGCGATCATAAAAATGATCGCTGCTAACCAGCTTGTCGCAGGTGACATAGCTTTTATTTGCTGCGCGTACAAACCAATCGTCTAGGTAATGATCTGGACCTGAAATCTGGCACACACCACGCTCATCAGCATGATCAACATGTACCAGTGCAGCGTCGAGTTTAAGCGCTGGCATTGCCACCCATTCTTTATCGTCATAGGGGCTATCAATCACTTGAATATCTGGGTTGTGGGTAAGTACATCTGTGCCTAAACCAACTTGAGTTGGAATATAAGGACAGCCCCACGCCGCAGCACGAAGGCCAAGTAACAACATACCTTCGTCAATTTCCATTAGCTCAAGCTCGCCATGTTCACGGGCTTTACGAAAAAAAGGTTCTAGTGGAATAAAGTCTAGCGATACAAACGCAAAGATTAATTTTTTTACTTTGCCGGCTGCGCATAACATACCCACATCGGCGCCGCCATACGCCACAATAGTAAGATCTTTAAGATCCGATTTTATAATTTCGCGAATAAGCGCCATAGGTTTACGGCGCGGGCCCCAACCACCTATGCCAATTGTCATGCCATCACTTAGCTCAGCCACCATTTGCGCTGTTGTTTTTACTTTATTCATTATTTTTCTCCTACTGAGAAATCGTGGCCCCACAGGCTCACTCGGCTAAATTCAAAAGCGCAATGCTCTTCCCAGTTTTCAACTTGTAAACCACCAAAGCCATACTCTAAATCGAAGCCTGATGGTGTTTTCATATAGAATGAGGTCATTTTGTCGTTAAGGTGCTGACCTAAAGTGGCCGACAGTTGTACTTGATGTTGTTGTTGTCTGTCGTGAGCGCGGCCTACTTCTGTCATGTTTTCAACTTCGACCATGGCATGCACGCAACCGCTTGGTACCGGAAATTCACAAATAGCTAAACTGTGGTGACGTGCGTTGCCACAATGCATAAAGTAAATGCGAATTGGATCGGCCTCTGGTGCAGGTTTAAAATTAAATAAATCTGATAATTCAAACCCTAATACGTCGGTTAAAAACGCAAAGGTTTCATCAAAATTTGGCGCAGGTAGTACGGTGTGGCCAAGGCCCATATCGCCGGTAATAAAAGCGGGTACACCTTGAGGAGAAGTAAACGGTTGGCAGTCTGAAACATGACCCCAATACAGTTCGTGACGATTACCAGCTGGGTCATTAACTATGAGTATATTTTGTACGCGGCGCTGCTCACATAAGGCTTTATTAGCCTCTTCAAAGGCAATGCCTTTATCAAGTAATGTTTGTTTAGCGTTGTTGTAAGCTTTTGCACCTGTTAGTTCCCAACCAGAAGCAAAATAGCGCTTGTCTGCGCCGGGTATAACCAACATGCGGTATGGGCGCTCATCCATTTTGATGTAGAATCCACCGTCGTCAGTTGGCGCCGTCATCATCCCTAATACTTGCTCTGCGTAGTGTTGCCACTCTTGTGGAGCGTCAGTCTGTGCTACGAAATAACCTAATGCGCGAATATCCATGAACCCTCTCTTACAAAATTGTGATTAGGTTCATTATTAGGGCAAATTACTAATGCTTCATCGTCCATTGAGACTAACCAAAAAAACGAAAAAAAAGCATTAAGAGTCATAAGCTTAAAACTAAAAAAACAAAAAGCCGCTGAGCAATAAAGTTGCTCAGCGGCTTTATATTTACCAAATTATTTACTGTGTTTAACGGTAAAGGATCACCAAATCGTTGATCACACTTGGTTTATCATTGCCAACCACATGAATGTTCATTTCTAGGGTTAACTGCACCCCTTTGTGCGACACGCTAATGTCTTTTACCTTACTACGGCCATAAATAGTTGCGCCCGCAGGCACTGGCGCAGGAAAACGTAAACGGTTTGAGCCATAGTTAACCATGTTGTTAAAGCCGATAATTTCAAATGGTAGTGCAATCGTTAAACGCGACTGCAGCACTTGTACTAACGAGCCATGGGCAATGGTGGTTTTAAACGGGCTATCTGTTTTTGCGCGCTCAGGATCGGTATGCAACCAGTAATCATCCCCCGATAAATCGGCAAAAGCGTTAATCAGGTCTTGATCAACAACAACCACATTACTCCAGTCAGTATATTTATTATCGGCCAGTGCATAAAGCGCAGCAAGGTTACTTAGCGGTACTTGTACTTGCCCTTTGTCGTTGCGCTCAAGCCCATTGAGCGGATTAATATATTCACGCACACCACCGGCATTATTAATAGAGGTAAAACGTAGCAAGGTATCGCCATCGCTACTCACTTTATCAAACACCGCTTTAACAGGCATGCCTATTTTAATGTCTTGCTCTGCCACATCTATTAACGTGGTATTGATACGAACGCCTTGAGCTAGTTCGACCACGGCTAATGCTTGCGGCATTTCGTCACTAAATTCTGGCATAGTTGGAATACGTGTAAGGGTGTATGAATATAAGGTGCCCTCACCGCTCACTTGTTGCCACTGCAGCTCGTGCGCTAAACAATGACTACAATGATTACGTGGAAAAAACACCCACCCTTCGCACTGCTTACATTGCTGAATTTTTAACTGATTTTCTTTTAGCGCCTGCCAAAATGGTGCAGAAATTTTTGTTGCGACTGGCATAGGTTTTAACGTTGCCATACTAGCCTCCTTGTAATATCAATGCGCCCTGCTCACTCATCACGCCACCGGTGCCACTAACAAATACATTGTCACACCTTTTTAGCTGTCGTTGATCGGCAGAGTTTGAAATTTGATGGAAAGCCTCAATAACTTGAGAATAACCGCCCGCTGCTGCAGCTTGACCAAAACTAAGTTGCCCGCCGTGGGTGTTCATCGGAAAGTCGCCTTTAAAGGTGAGGTTATGCTCTTTAATAAAGCGCATGCCTTCCCCTTTAGGACAAAAGCCTGCATCTTCAAGTGATAACAACACAGTAATGGTGTAACAATCATAAATTTGCGCTGCATGTATATCTTTAGGCGACAGCCCGGCCATAGTAAACGCACGCTTTGCGGCTTCGGCAACTGGCGTCACTGTCATATCTTGCGCATACGATGGCGATTTAAATGATAAACGCTCACCAAAACCGGTAATAAATGCAGGGCGTTTTTTCGCTCTTGCAGCCACTTCTTTAGAGGCCACAATAACCGCCGCGCCACCCGATACCGGCATGACTATTTCTAGTACATGCAGTGGGTCGGCTACCATTTTAGAAGCTAATACTTGTGCAATAGTTAGCTCTTTGCCTTTAAAAATAGCGTCTTTGTGGTATTGCGCATTAAAGCGCTGATCGACTGCTATTTTAGCCATAGCCGCTTGATCGTAGCCATATTGCGCTGCGTAACGCTGTGCAATCATTGCATAACCGGTGTTTTGCCCCATGTGACCATAGGGCAAATCAAACTCTGCTTCTGGTGCGCCAAATGCCGTACTGTGGCCGCCATAACGCATAGCTTGCGCCATCCAAGCTGGGTCTTCATTTGGTGCCATTGGTGCCATGCGAGCGGGAATAACACACAGTACCGCTTGGCATAACCCCAGCTCAATCGCTGCCGCTGCACGCCAAATTTGTGCAACTGCGGTACAGCCGCCTAAATCAACTACTTCGGCAAAGTTTACTTCTATTCCTAAATATTCTGCGGCCATTGCCGGCACAAATACTGAGGCCTCGTGAAAATGTGGGCCATTAATAACCAAACCATCTAAATCACTTTTTTGTAGCCCAGCATCTAATAATGCTTGATTGGCTAAGTCGGCCACTTGTTCTAAATGAAACATTTGCGGCGCGGTTTGGTATTTCTCTGGTTTATATTGCGCCGCACCAACAATCGCGGCGTTTCCTGCTAAGCCCATTATTTTTCCTCCTGATTGCTACAGAACGGTAAAAATCCTGCCGCTTGCAACGCACTTTCACAGTATGGCTGGTAGCAGCCTAACTTATCGTTACGTATGTAAATTGGCTCATTACACGCTACTGGGTCATAACCTTGTTTTTGTAAGTCGACTTTACGCAGTTTATAGGTTGATGTCATGTCGGCGGCTTTGCTTACCCTAATAAACTGAGGGGCGGCGTAATTAGGCACTTTTTCTATGGTTAAAGCATAAAACACTTGTGGATCAAACTGCCGCCCTGGTTGCATAACAATGGCCGCCATACCTGCTCGTCCCTCATTTTCAGGAACCTGTACGCCATAAATATTAACCAGCTCGGCGCCATCGTATTCAGCCAAAGCGGTAGCCACTTCTTGCGATGATACATTTTCACTTTTCCAGCGATAGGTATCACCAATGCGATCTACAAAATAAAAATAACCGTTGTCATCGTAGCGCAGTAAATCGCCCGAGCGCCAATAGGCGTCACCTTGCTGAAACACATTGCGTAAAATTTTCTGCTCAGTGCCTTGTTTTGAGGTATAGCCCTCAAAGCGCCCGCCACCAAAATCAGGCATGTTAATTATCATTCCCAGCCCTTCCCCTACTTCGCCAGGTTGGCATAAAACATAATGCCCGTTAGCATCTTTAACATGAGTTTCGGTTTCGGTATCAAATTTAACTAACCTAAAATTGGTGCGATCCCAGCGCGGCACGCGACCACACGAACCAATATAGTTATCTAAATTAAGTAAGTTAGTATTCGCTTCGGTAGATCCCCACCCTTCTAGCACGTCCATTTCGCCAAAGTACTCAAGCCAACGATGCCAACTAGTTTCGGTTAAACCGGCGCCTAACATGCAGCGCAGTTGATGATCTTTTGGCTTAATTCCCGTGGCCTCGGCGTAGTTAAGCAGGTAGCGGCAAATCTCACCTATGTATTGGCAAACGGTAATGTTATGCGTTTGAATATCATCCCAAAATTGCCTAACACTAAATTTACGCCTAACCACTATGCTTGACCCCGCCGCTAGCGCAGTTGAAGTCACTGAAGTGGCTGCAGCGCCGTGGTATAAAGGTAAACAACAATAAAATACGTCATTTGGTGTGGCATCAATGGTTTCAACCATCACATCACCCGAGGTTAACCAACGCATATGGCTGTAAATCGCCGCTTTAGGTAACCCGGTAGTGCCTGAGGTAAAAATAAGTAAAGTTGGGGTTTCGCCCACCGTTGAGCCACGTGCCTGCTTACAACTTGTGCCACTGCGCGCAGCCACATCGCTATCAAAGCTGCTATCAATCCACTGAGGAAGTACCGGTTTATCAACTACCTCATCATCGCCTACCAGCCAAATTGACTTATTTGCCAGCTCTGGTGTGTCAATAAAACGCTGTACACATTCTTCACCAACAATAACTACATTGGCATCTGTGGTGTTAATTGCATGTTCAAGCACGCTGCCTTGTACTTGAGTGTTAATAAAAGCGACCACTACGCCCAGCTTGGTTAAGCCAAACCACGCAAAGAAAAACTCAGGGCGATTTTCAATCGCAATAGCACACACATCACCTTCCATTAAACCACGGGCCTGTATCGCTTTAGCAAATTTACTTGCTTGGGCATCTACTTCGCTGTAGCTGTAGCTTTTACCTTGATAAATCAAAAATGGCGCATCGCCATGTGCTACTGCTTGCGCTTCTAGGCGGTCGGCAATGCTGTACTTTTGCGACGGACTAACCGAGCGTACTGCTAGTGCGCGCTTATCCATTTTTTGTTGTGTGGCGGCTCTAGATACTGGCGCGTTGTCGAGACTTCCAGCATAAGGAATTTTATTATTGTCCAACATATTATCTCCTTTGGTGTTAATCAACGAACGCGGATTTTAGGTGCTGGGGTATCACCCCGCATGGTGCGTAAAAACTGTTCAAGTGGCGCAGGAGTTGCCACTTCGGGTAACTCATCTGAATTAGGTCGATGCTGCCAAAACGACTGCCATGATGGGAATAAATCATGAAAGGTGCCGGTGTAAGGTTCGCGACCCGGCCAGCGCATTTTCATATCGCCAATTGGCGCTGAATTTATATCGCTGGCGTACCAATAACATGGCAAACGACGGCGGAAGTACCACACCCCATCAATGCGTTGGTAGTCATCCCAATACAGCATTTGCATCAGTACCCATTCACGCCCGGTTTCATGCTCATTTTTAGAGTACACAACACCAATGGCATTGTTCTCATCAACAAACTCAATAATGTGCTGCCCTAAATGATGCGACGTGCCGGTGAATTGATCGCGCAAGGTTGAGTCAACCCAGGCTTTTAAATGAGCTCGGCCGCTTTTCCCACCCCCGACACGTACATCGGGAGCAAATAAGCCTACATGTGCGTCAATGTCACGCATATCTAATGACAACGAGTATTTACCCGCGAGCTGACGAATTGACTCAATAGACTCTAAGCGGTCAATTCGTTGTTCAAGGCTTGAACTTAAGTCACTCATATTCACTCCTAAATAAAGGCCATGCCGCCATTTACTGCGATATTTTGGCCGGTAATAAAGCCAGAATCATCACACGCTAAAAAGCTCGCTACTTTGGCAATGTCTTCACCTTCGCCCATGCGCGCTAATGGAATAGCCGCGATCATTTGCTGCGTCCACTCCTCTGGAATATCAGCCATCATGGGTGTATTGGTTGGCCCTGGTACTATGGTATTTACCCGAATACCCACTGGCGCTAGTTCGCGTGCCATACTACGCGTAAGCCCCATAACACCCGCTTTTGATGCGCAATAATGACTTGGGCCTTCGCCGGTTAATGCCGCCGTGCTGGAAACATTAATAATGCAACCCGATCCTTGGGCTTGCATAACTTTCGCCGCCTCACGACAACATAAAAAAGTACCGGTTAAGTTAACTGCAATCACTTTGTCCCAATGCTCATCTGGGGTATCAACAAATGCATCAATAGAGCCCACACCAGCCACATTAATAATGGCATCGAGTCGGCCAAATTTTTCCACTACAGCGGCAATGGCATCACGTACTGAGTCGCTTTTTGCTATGTTGGCAGTAATAGCCACAATATTGCCGGCAACGTTTGCATTTAATTCATTAACGCTGGCATTTAATGTGTCGGCGTTAATATCTACCGCGGCGACATTAGCGCCTGCAGTAGCAAAATAACTTACTATTGATTGGCCTATGCCTTGCCCTGCACCTGTTACTAGCACAACTTGATCCTGATGTTTCATTTTTATCCCCTTGCTTTTCTCAAGCCAATTTGGCGTATATAGAGCAACATTTGCAGTCGCACCAATATTAATTTTCCAATTCATACTGGGATATGTAATAAAAACCAGCATCGTCCAATAAGACTAACCAACACAAACAAAACACTGGTCTAAATGGACGATGTTTTAAGCAAACGAGCAACGCAGTATTGAGTAGGAAAATTATATAAATAAGCAGAGGTGGTGAGCGTTCATTACCTTGTTAGCAAGGCAAAATTAGGAGTAAGAGTTTTGAATCAGCAAACAACTAATCCAGAGAAAGCACAGGATTTACCGTTACCACTGGGACACTTTGTTACCCTAGAAAACGGCCTTAAATTACATTATTTAGAGCAAGGCCAAGGCCCTATTGTTATTTGGCTTCATGGTAGTGGCCCAGGTGCCAGTGGTTTTAGTAACTTTAAAGGCAATTATCCTGAATTTGCTGATGCGGGCTATCGTAATATTGTGCTCGACTTACCTGGTTTTGGTCGCTCAGATAAACCCGATGACGTTAATTACGATTTAGCTTTTTTTGTCACAGCACTTAATGGTTTTATAAACGCCCTTGATTTACCTAAGGTGACTTTATTAGGCAATTCTTTAGGCGGTGCTATTGCGCTGGGGCAAGCTCTCGATTATCCCGATACGGTAGAGCGCCTAATTTTAATGGCTCCGGGTGGTGTTGAAGAGCGCGAAACGTATTTTCAAATGGAAGGTATAGTGCGTATGGTAGAAGTATACAGCCGTGGCCCTATGGGTGTTAACCAAATGCGCGAAGTGATGTCGTTACAACTTTTTGATTCAGCTGTACTTTCTGATGATATATTAGCAGAGCGCGCTGCAGTGGCGGTTACTCAACCGGCTAATTTATTTAGCACTATGATGGTGCCAAACATGACCGAACGCCTTGGCGAGCTTAACTGCCCAGTGCTTGGCTTTTGGGGCACTAACGATAAATTTAATCCACATCAAGGCATGCATAAAATTTTGGATAACGTACCAACAGCGCGCTTTATTATGCTTAATCGTTGTGGTCATTGGGTACAAGTAGAACATCAACGCCTGTTTAACAGCAGCTGTATTGATTTTTTACAACACGGCTAATACAGCACCTCAAAAAACATAAATAATAAGAGGTAATAATCTATGTCACATTATCAGCACTTGCTTAAACCTGGGAAAGTAGGCGGACTAACGCTGCGTAACCGCATTATGATGGCGCCAATGGGCTCTAATTATGCTGACCCTGATGGCCATTGTAGTGAGCGTATTCAAGCTTTTTATGAAGCCAGAGCAAAAGGCGGTGTGGGCCTTATTACTATGGGATCTATTGCTATTGCGTTTCCCGCAGGAACTGCCGAACCTTATCAGGTGGGTATTTCTAAAGATGAGTTTATTCCTGGATTAAAAGCACTTACCGAGCGGGTGCATAAGCATGGTGCAAAAATTGCGGTGCAATTACAGCATGCTGGTAAAACGGCAGTACGCGATTTAGCCGAAGGCCGCGAGCTTTGGGTGCCTTCACTGCCCCCTGCGCCACCACAAAGCGATATTATGCAAGCGGTAACACCAACAGAATTAAGTACCTTTGTTAGACCTCCAGCAGATAAACCCATTACCATAAAAGTAATGGAAAAAGACGATATTGTCCAAATGGTGGAATGGTTTGCCGCAGCGGCAAAACGTGCTCAGCAAGCGGGTTTTGATGCTATTGAGCTGCACAGCGCGCACTCGTATATTTTGGCTGGCTTTTTATCGAGCTATTATAATAAACGTGATGATGAATATGGCGGCAGTATTGAAAACCGCGCACGTTTACTGCTAGAGGTAATAGCGGCAATACGCGAACGCGTAGGCCAAGATTTTCCATTGTGGGTACGCCTAGATGCGCACGAACTCAACACCCCTGGCGGTATTACCCTTGAGGACTGTATTGCAGTGAGCAAAATGGTTGAACAAGCGGGTGTAAATGCCGTTAGTATTTCTGCTTATGCCACCTTAACCACAGGCTCTGCATTTACCGCCGCGCCGCTAGTGCATAAACCAGCAGGCTTTTTAGATTGGGCTGCGGCAGTGAAGAAAGAAGTGTCTATACCGGTAATTGCCGTTGGCCGCTTAGAGCCCGATATTGCCGATGCTGCTATTGCCAGCGGTAAGTGTGATTTTATTGCAATGGGACGTAAATTATTAGCCGATCCCGAACTACCAAATAAACTCACCGCAGATAGTGAAGCCGACATTCGTCCCTGTATTTATTGCTATGTATGCGTAAGCCAAGTATTTATTAATCAGCGCGTTAAATGTGCTGTTAATGCCGCGACTGGTAAAGAATTTGAACTAAAAGTAATAATGACCGATAAGCCCAAACATATTGTGGTAATTGGTGGCGGGCCTGCTGGCATAGAAGCTGCTGTAACCGCCAGTGAACGAGGCCATAAAGTAACCTTGTTAGAGCGCAGTAAACGCTTAGGCGGCACATTATTTTTTGCAGCGCTGGCCTATCCCGAAAATGGCAAGTTACTCGACTACCATTTAAGGCAACTAGCCCAATCTAAGGTTACAGTAAAACTGAATACCACAGCGACTCCGAAATTAATTAGCACACTAAATGCCGATGAAGTGTTTGTAGCAACCGGCGCCAGCCGTGGCATGCCCGACATACAGGGTTGTGAGTTAAGCCACGTTTGGTCTGGCGAACAACTTAGACAGTTACTTACCGGCGAAGTAAGTACTAACACTAGCAATAAGCTAACCGCGCTACAGCGCTTAATGTTAGGAGCGGGCAACACCCTTGGCTTAACAAAACACGTAGATAAATTACAACGTTTATCGCATTTATGGATGCCACTTGGCAAGCGCGTCACTATTGTTGGCGGTGGCTTAGTGGGCTTAGAGCTGGCCGAGTTTTTAGCTGAGCGTGGCCGCGAAATTACCGTTATAGAAGCCGGACGTAACTTAGGCATCGAGCTGAGTATTGTTAGGCGCTGGCGGGTACTTGATCATGTTAGGCAATTAGGCGTTACTTTAATTACTCAGGCAGACGTTACCGCCATCGATACCCACGCTGTGCACTATAAAGTGGACGAGCAACCCCGCAGCTGCCTTGCCGATACCGTAGTAATGGCAACGGGTATTACCACTGATAATAGCTTAACAAACAGCTTAATTGCAGCTGGCCATACAGTAAAAGACATTGGTGATTGTAATAACGTTGCCTATATAGAGGGTGCAATTAGTGCCGGTTATAAAGCTGGCTTAAGCTGCTAATAGCCACTAATTACTAACTACTAACTACTAACACTTTTAACATAGGGGCACTCGCCCCTATTTTATTACCATAATTAAAGCTGCTGCCTTTTTATGGCTCAGCAATAATACTTACAACTATTTTAAAGCGAGAAACTAACAATGAAAAACGCTACACATTTAACCAATAAAGTCGCCTTAGTTACCGGTGCCGCACGGGGTATCGGTAGAGCAATATGCCAAGCACTGGTTGACTCTGGAGCCACTGTTATAGCCACTGATATTTTAACTGAAGAGCTTAACCAAATGGCGCAAGAGCTTGGCGACAAGGTTACGCCAATGACACACGATGTAACCGATGAGCTACAATGGCAGTCGATCGTATCAGCAACTTTAGAAAAGCACCAAAAAATAGATATTTTAGTTAATAATGCGGGGATTTTACTGTTCGCAACGCTCGAAACCACAGAGCCGCAGCAGTTTCGTAAATTAATCGATATTAATATTACCGGCACCTTTTTAGGCTTACATAGCGTGATCCCCTGCATGAAAAAAGCCGGCAGTGGCGCTATTGTTAATATTTCATCAGCCTCGTCTATTTTACCTAACAATGGCACAGGTGCGTATGCTGCAAGTAAATATGCAGTAAGAGGGTTAACTCGCACCGCAGCGCTTGAGCTAGGCCCGTTTGGTATACGTGTAAATAGTGTGCATCCTGGTGCTGTAAATACCCCCATGACTAACCCACAGGGGCTAAGTAGCGAAGAGCTGAACCCACGCTATAAATTTATTCCACAGCAACGTGGTTGTCAGCCTGAAGAAGTAGCCAATATGGTTAACTTTTTAGTCTCGGATCAGGCATCTTACTGTAATGGCACCGAAATGGTGGTAGATGGCGGCCTAACGGCTGGTCAATATTATTATGGTGTACCTGGCGCGCCAGCACAGTAATAGCGACCTTCAACGCGCATTAAGGCTCTCAGCGCATGTAAAAAAAACCAGCCAGCAGTGAATAACTGTTGGCTGGTTTTTTTATGTTTAACTCAAGATGAGTTTTAAGGCGCTAAAGCTGCAAACCGCGCTTGATGGTAATCGGCATCACCAAGGCACATTTGTGCTACGCGAATGCGCTTTAGGTAAAGACCAATGTCTAGCTCATCAGTAACCCCAATGCCGCCATGCATTTGCACCGCTTCACCGCTGATTAAATCGGCTACTTTTGATAGTTTCCATTTAGCTAAACTAGCGCTTGAGGCTAAATTTGCGTCAGCCTTATCTGCATCCGAAAGTGCGGCTATAACACAAGATTGAGCTAATTCTAATTCTACATAACAGCGTGCCGCACGATGTTGTAATGCCTGAAAAGTACCAATTTTTACACCAAATTGTTCACGTACCTTTAAGTATTCTATAGTCATATTAAACAGCGCTTTAATAGCACCAAGCATTTCAGCACTTAAACATAAACGACCTAAATCGAGTGCTTGTTGCAGTGCTTTTAAGCTATTGCCAGCATCGCCTAATAAGGCTTCTGCGGGTAGTTTTAAGTCATTAAAAGTAAGCTCGGCGTAATTGCGTGCATCGATAAGGTTAAGGCGCTTAACCTTTACTTGCTCACTAAATGGCACAATAAACACACTACAGCCAGCGTTATGCTGCGCCGCAACTATCCAGCCATCGGGGCTGACACCATCAATAACCATGGTTTTTTTACCATTTAACACAAAGCCATCTACCGCTGTTGTTGCCGTTGTTTGCATGCTGTCGGGATCGTGCCTTGCGTGTTCGTCAACCGCTAAGGCTAAGCGTTTTTCACCACTCATTATTGCTGTTAACCAGGTTTGCTGTTCTGCGTTGGCTAGTTGTTGTAATAATGAACCACACAGGGTTACCGACGATAACATTGGCGAAGCACTCAGGTGTTTACCCATAGCTTCAAATATTGCGCCCATTCCTTTATAACCAAAATCTAGGCCACCCAGCTCTTCGGGAAAAGTAATTGCTCCCCAACCTAGTTCCAGCATTTGTTGCCAAATTTTTTCATCAAAATTAACTGCGGTTGGCTTATCGCGTAATGCGCGCTGCGCTGCGACAGGGCTTTGCGCACTTAAAAACTCTTCTGCGGTATCTGCCAACATGCGATCGTCTTCGCTATATACCATACTCATCAGCTTACTCCTTTATTTTCAGGTAATTGCAATACACGCTTTGCTATCACGTTCAGCTGAACTTCTGAGGATCCGCCAGCTATGGTTTGCGAAAAACTATTTAGCCAAGCGCGAGTAATTGCTTGCTCTTGCTCGCTAAAGCTATCATCTTCCCAACCTAAACCTCGGTAACCCATTGCATCGAGTAATAATTCAAATTTAATTTTTTCTTGTTCGGTATGCACTAACTTCATAATCGACATTAAACCAAAACAGCTTTGCCCCGCTTGCATTTCTGCACCTAAGCGTTGCACCGTTAAGTTGTATGCCTGCTCTTCCATATTGGCTGCAACCGCCTTATTTAGAAGCGCGGCTTCACTTGCGCTGTGTGGCGCTGGCATGTAATCGCTCATTAGTGACATTAAGTCAAAGTGCGTGGGTAATTGAAACTCACCAAACTTAGACATTGCGCTGCGTTCGTGTTGCAGCAATTCTTTAGCCAATTTCCAGCCGCCATTGAGCTCACCTACAAGATTTTCTTTGGGTACGACTACATTATCGAAAAACACTTCACAAAAAGAAGATTTACCGCTAATTAAATCAATAGGTTTGGCTTGCACACCTTGGCTGTGCATATCGAGGAGTAATAAACTAATGCCTTGGTGTTTAGGGGCTTTAGCATCGGTGCGTACTAATGCGTACATCCAATCGGATTTGTCACCGTAAGAAGTCCAAATTTTACTACCATTAACTAAGTAATGATCGCCTTGATCAACTGCGCTGGTACGAATACTGGCCAAATCAGAGCCGGCGTTTGGCTCACTAAACCCTTGGCACCAACGTACTTCACCACGAGTCATTGGTGTTAAAAACTGTTGTTTTTGCAGCTCAGTTCCGTGCTCTAACAGCACAGGACCTAACATCCAAATACCTAAATTAATTTGTGGCGGGCGACACTTTAAACGGCGCATTTCACTTTCTAATACGCTGTTTTGCTGCGCAGTTAAACCACCACCACCGTACTGCGTTGGCCAACTAGGACAAAACCAATGTTTGTCGCGCATGCTATTAAACCACTGGCGTTGATCATCAAAAGTGAAGTTAACCTCACTCCCGCCCCAAATGAGCTCGCCATCAGGCGTTGGTGTACGCAGCGACATAGGGCAATTTGCCTCTAGCCAAGTGCGAACCTGCTGGCGAAATTCAGTTAACTCATTCATGCTGTTATCTCCTGTTAGCGCACTGCGCGTGGCATACCAATACCAAATTGGGCTATTAATTCTCGTTGTAACTCATTAGCACCACCACCAAAGGTTAAGGTAACCGAGGCACGTACTTCGTATTCCAGCTCACCCATTAAAAATGACGCGGCAGAATCATCGCGAACCATGCCATTCACTCCCACAATATCAATCAGCTTACGCAGTATTTCAATTGAGCATTCTGAGCCATATACTTTAGTAATTGACGCCAGAGCAATATCCATATGGCCTTTTTCTAAATCGGCGGCGATGCGAAAGTTAATTAAACGCATGGCTTCTAACTTAGCGTAACATTCAGCTAACGCTGCGCGCACCCACGGATTATTAGCAGCAGACTTGCCTTGCTCATCCGCGGTGTTAGCCCACAAATACACTCGGCGAAATAAGCCAACCACTTTATCAGACCACGAACCTAAACCTAAACGTTCATGGTTAAGTTGCGAAGTAATTAAACGCCAACCACCATTTAATTCACCCACCAGCATTTCTTGAGGTACTTTTACGTTGTCGTAATAAGTAGCCGCAGTTGGGTTTGAACACGTTGGAATAACTGTGCTGCTAAAGCCATCACTTTGGGTATCTAAAATCATAATAGAAATCCCCTTGTGACGCGCCAGCTCTTGATCGGTTCGTGCTGCTAACCAAATATAGTCGGCCGACTCAGCGCCTGAGGTCCATAGCTTATTGCCATTAACAATAAAGTTGTCGCCCTCTAGGCTGGCTTTGGTTTTTAAAGTGGCTAGATCAGAGCCCGCATTTGGCTCTGAATAACCAATGGCAAAATGAATTTCACCATTAGCAATACCAGGCAAAAACTTTTCTTTTTGTAACTCAGTACCGTATTCCATTAACGCAGGACCTACTGTGCTAATAGTAACAAATGGTAGGGGCGCGCCTGCAATATTGGCTTCTTCAAAAAAGATTAGCTGCTCGGTGGCTTGATAACCTTGGCCGCCGTGCTCTTTTGGCCAACCAACAGCTAACCAGCCGTCTTTACCCATTTGACGTACAACCTTACGGAAGTCTTCGCCGCCTTCACTGCCTCTTAGCTTTTGACGCAGTTCGGGTGTCATTAATTGCGAAAAGTAATCACGTACTTCTAGGCGTAACGCCCGTTGTTCTGGTGTTAAATCAATGAACATTTTGCACTCCTACTCTGCGCCTAAAATTAAGCCGCTGGTGGGTACACCAGTGCCTGCTGTAACGAGTACATTTTCAACATTATCAACTTGGTTTACTGCTGTACCACGCACTTGTCGTACTGCTTCGGCCACACCATTCATACCATGGATATAGGCTTCACCTAATTGTCCTCCGTGGGTATTAATAGGTAACTTACCACCACGTTGATGATGACCTGCGCGAATAAACTCTTTTGCTTTACCACGTTCCACAAACCCAAACTCTTCAAGTTGTGGCAATACAAAAGGGGTAAAGTGATCGTAAATAATCGCAGTTTGAAAATCATCTGGCCCTAGGCCCGATTGTGCATAAAGCTCTTTTGCTACTATGCCCATTTCGGGTAAACCGGTAATGTCGTCGCGATAATACGAGGTCATACTTTGCTGACCTTCGGCAATACCTTGCGAACCGGCTTTAATTACTACAGGTTTATTTTTTAGCGTTTTTGCACGCTCAACACTGGTAATTATCATTGCCACCGCACCATCAGATTCTTGACAACAATCAAGTAAATGTAGCGGTTCACAAATCCACTTAGACGCTTGGTGATCGGCCAAAGTAATTGGTTTTTCGTAAAAGAATGCCGCAGGGTTAGTTGCTGCGAAGTCACGTGCGGCAACCGCAACAAGACCAAAATCTTCTGATGTAGCGCCATACTCATGCATATAACGCTGTGCAAACATACCCACCCAACTTGCAGGTGTATGAAAACCATGGGGCATGTAATAACCGTAATTCACATTTTCAAAAATAGGGGTTGATGAAAAGCCATAATCGCCAGTACCAAAACGATACCAAGAACGCTCGTTCATCGCCCGATACACCACTACGGTTTTAGCCACACCACTGGCCACAGCCATTGCCGCATGCACTATAGGTGCACACGCTGCGCCGCCGCCATGAGGTATTTGTGAAAAAAACTTAACTTCTTTACAGCCTAATAAACGCGCAATTTCGTACTCTGGTACTTTATCAACTGAATAACTACTAAAGCCATCCACTTCACTGGGATCAATTCCCGCATCTTTTAAAGCTGCTAATGTTGCCTCCATGGCTAAACGTAATTCAGTACGCCCTGAATTTTTAGAAAACTCTGTGGCCCCCAGACCTACAATGGCAGCTTTACCACTAATTGACTCACTCATCTTGTCTCTCCTAAATTTTATGGCAATACCAATTGCACGGTACCTGTAACATGCATGCCGTATTTATTTTTGCCGGCTAAACCTACATCCACAGTGCGGGTTGTGGCATCGGTTGCGGTTACTTCGCCCATAAAGGTCATAACATCGCCTGGGTAATTAGGCATACCTAATTTAATATCAATATTTTTTAAGCGACTTTGTGGGCCGCTCCAGCCTTCTACATAGCTTTGCACTAAGCCATTAGTGGTTAAAATATTCATAAAAATATGTGGTGAGCCCAGCGCAATAGCGGCATCTTTATCGTGATGGCCTGGAAAAAAATCACGCGTTGCTAAAGCCCCATTAGAGATAAGTGCCACAGTAATTGGAATCGCTTTTTCAGGTAGCTTGTCACCTACGTTTATGTCGTTAAATTGCATTGTTTTCATCAAGGTCATATTTCCACCCCAGCTTATTATTTTCGGTTAAGGCATCGCCAAGTTTTGCCAATAATGCGGGACTCCCGCCCAAGTTTAGGCTAATAGCCCGGCTCCAATAGAGGTATCGGTAGATAACGTAACTAACATCTACACCAAAACCGCCATGCACATGTTGCGCTTTGTGACCAATAGAATGACCCGCTTCGCAGGCATGCCACGCTGTTGCTAACGCTTCGTGATCGCAGCCTAAGTTATTATCAAGGCGATAACACAACTGCCATACATTACTGCGTAATGCCTCAAGGGCAATTTTGGTATCGGCCATGGTCATTTGTACTGCTTGAAAGGTGCCTATAGCGCGACCAAACTGTTGGCGTTCACTAATATATTCAACGGTTTTTTTAATTTGCGCTTCACTAACACCTAACTGTAATGATGCCAAAGAGGCGAATATTCTTGGTACTAACCAGTCATTAGCTTTGCTATCGAGTAACGCTGCATTACTTACAAGCAGGTTATTTAGTTGTAAGTCTGCAACTTCTTCGCCTTGGGTCATCTGCCCTTTAACTAGGGTTAAACCTGGCGCTGTTGTTGCCACTAGTGCCCAGCGTATTTGCTCATCAAGGGTTAGTGGTAGTAAAACAAAGTCAGCGAGTCCTGCAACTGCCACCGACTGCACTAAGCCATTAATGCTTAAGCCGTCATTCGTTTTTTCTACGTTGAGCGTCGCTTCGCTGTGGGTATTTACTAAGTTAAATGCCAGCGTTAATAGGTTTGTGCCCTCAGCCGCAGCTTGTGCAACTGTTTGCAGCTCTGCACCCGCAAACTTTGCAATGGCAGTAGCCACCAGCTGATGCCGCCACAAAGGAACTTGCCCTAACGCCCCGCCTTGCGCCTGTAATACTAAGCTCAGTTCGGTCATACCTAAATCAATCCCGCCTATTGCTTCGGGAATAATTACCCCGTGCAGCCCGGTTTCTATACACGAGTACCATAACTGTGTCATGGTACCTTGGCCTGCTTCGTCATAGTCACGCAGAAAGTCATCGGTACAGGTATCGGTAAATAAGCTATTGGCCATTTCTGCAATGGCTGATTGCTCTTCGCTTAAATTAAAATCCATTACGACTCCTTAGTTGGAACAAGTCTAAATTGTGGCAAGGTCAGCTCACCATCAAATGTGTGATATTCGACTTGCACTTTTTGGCCAATTTTAGGAGCTACACCTTCTTCAACTCCGATTAAGCCTGCTGGAATACGTACACCTTCTTCAAGCTCAATCAAACCAATAGGATTTGGGCTATCAAATGGGGCTACATGTGGGTAGTGCATTATCACAAATGAATACAGCTCCCCCTTACCACTAGCTACTTGGTAATCAAGTTCAAACGAATGGCAATGCATGCACACAGGTGCTGGTGGGTGTTGTAATTTGTCGCAGCTTATACAATGTTGAATACGCAGCTCTTGCTCGCCAAATCCTTCCCAAAAGAAGCGATTATCGTCGCTGATCCCAGGCTTAGGACGCTTTCTAGCTGGTGCTTCTTTAGCGGGCGCTGTTTGCTCAGGCCTTTGCGCTGGTTTAAACTTAATGACTCTAAACATCATGTCGCCTACTTTTTCGTCGGCTTCACCATTGGTTTTTTCTGAGAAATAAGTCATTTTTAAGGTAACAAAAAAGCCGGTGCCCAGTGCGGTGGTTTTTTCTTCACTGATGCTATCGAGTACTGTGGTGTAATAAAGCTTTTCACCCATAGTAATGTAGCGGTCAAACGTTAGGTTAGAATTAACTGCCACGACCGCTGGGTAGCCATTTTTTTCAAGTATTTCGAGTACGCCATACGGGTTTTCGGTAGTTGAACCTGGTGCTAAAATTTTGTCACCAAAGCCCGCTAAACACCAACTTTGTAACATTGCTGGTGGTGCTACTAGTTGCCCATACTCGGTTGTTGCCGCGTAGTCTGCATCGGTGTAAAGTGGGTTTTCTACCCCCATAATTTCACACCACTGACGTACCATAGCTTCATTAACCTTGTCCCACGCATAGATACGACCATATTGTCGCCCTATCATCGCTTCTATTTCTGCAAACCATTCATATTTAGCCAATGTTCGTCTCCTGCATTTATCAAGATAAATTCTAAAAATTAAAATTATTAATTATTTAGTTAGTTTCGCTAGCACTAAGAAAAGCGGGCATTTCACCGCCGCCATTTAGCAGTAAATTACAGCCACTTGCATAACTTGCTTCTGCTGAAGCTAAAAACAAACAAGCGTTAGCAATATCATCTGGTTGCGCCATACGCCCTGCTGGAATTGTTGCGCTTACTGCGGCAATTCCGGCCTCATCACCGTAATGTAGGTGTGAGTTTTCGGTATGTACTAACCCTGGGCTTACCGCCACAACACGCACTTTAGGTGCCCACTCTACTGCAAGTGATTTTACTAAAGATAAAATACCCGCTTTAGCAGCGCCATAAGCCGCCGTACCTGGTGAAGCTCGCATGGCACTAATACTGCCTATAAAAATAATGCAGCCACTGTTATTTGCTTGCATTATTTCGTTTGCTTGCTGTGCTACGTTTAACGGTGCAATTAAATTAAGCTTAAGAATAGCCTCATGAAAACGAGGAGATGCTTTATCGGCCAAAGCAAATGGACTGCCGCCCGCATTATTAATGAGTACATCAAGCGTGCCATATTCTTTTACTATGGTGCTAAACATGGCTGCAGTACTATCAATATCTTTCACATCTGCTTGAATAAAGTGTGCCTGACGAGTTTTTCCATCAAGGATTACCTGTGGTAGCTGCTCTACTTGTTCACGACCACACACTACTACTTTAGCGCCTGCCGACAAGAAACCTTGTGCTATACCAAGGCCAATGCCTTTAGTACCGCCGGTTATGAGTACCACTTTATCTTTATAGTTTTTACTCGCATGCATAATTAAGCCTTGTCATAAAATAATTCCATAAAAACAGTGTACAGGCAGTATTAGATAACCAGCTTCGTCTAAATGGACGATGCTGTGTTTAGCGACAACAAGTGACAATAACAACATAGAAATTTTACTGTGCGTTGCCTAGCAATGTTTTGGAGTAATGAATGACAGATACAAACGAGCCTAGCGTTTTACTAAGTTTCCCTGAGCCTGGCGTGGCCGAGTTAACGTTAAACCGACCCAGTGCCACCAATGCATTAAGCTTAGAGCTGCAAACATTACTATCTAAGTACTTTACTGAGCTGGCAAACAATAAAGACATTCGCTGTATTTTATTAACCGGTGGCGACAAAGTATTTGCTGCAGGCGGCGACATTACTAGCTTAATAGATGCAGACCCAATTGAGATTTACCAGCGCCATACAGAACGCCTATGGGCACCTATTGAGCAATGCCCAATTCCTGTAGTTGCTGCAGTAAATGGCTACGCGTATGGCGGTGGCTGTGAACTGGCCATGTTGGCCGACATTATTATTGCCGGTAAAGGCGCAAGTTTTTGTCAGCCCGAAATAGCCATTGGCATTATGCCAGGTATTGGTGGCACGCAGCGTTTAGTACGTGCAGTAGGTAAAGCTAAAGCAATGCAAATGGCGCTTACAGGCAAGCCTATTAGTGCTTACGATGCTTGGGTAGGCGGACTGGTAAGTGAGCTGTGCGAAGATGACGATGTATATAAACAGGCACTAGCAAATTGTCGTCGCATAGCACGTATGCCTCCGCTAGCGGCAGAGCAAATAAAAGAAGTTATTTTAGCAGGAATGGACGCTCCACTTGCCAGTGCTATGGCGCTGGAGCGCAAAGCAAATGCGTTATTATTTGCATCAAAAGATCAACGTGAAGGTATGGAGGCGTTTTTACAAAAACGCCATCCTGTATTTAGCGGAAAGTAAGGGTAATAGTCATTAATTTAAATTAATTAACACTCCCCTTTGTTAATTTTAGCCAGCATTTAGCTGGCTTTTTTTTGCCGACTCGTTTTTACTTTAAGTTAAGACAGGAATCGTTTGTAATAAAGTTTACAAGCTATTTCTGTCGTCGTAGCCCAGCGCAGCGACACTATTTAAAAACAATCTAACTAACTCTGTTTGCCTGCGTACACCGGTTTTAGAAAATATAGAACGTAAGTGAGCACGCGCTGTGTTACGGCGAATATTTAGCTCTTCAGCAGCTTCTTCTAACGATAAACCATTAGTTAACTGCAGTGATAGCGCAGTTTCTGCCGGCGTTAAACCAAATAGCTTTTTCGATATTTCAATACTGGTGGTCGATTTACCTACCGCATCGCGAATGTAAATTACGGCCTTGTTTTGCCCTTTACCTTCAGCCCAACCTAATGAGGGAATAACTTCAATTACTACACCAAGAGCTATTTCGCCTGATGGACGAGTAATCGACATTGCCTCTGGCATAGTTTGCTTGCCATCAGCATTAGCAAACGTTGCTTTAATTAAGCGTTTCAACTCGCGATTATCACTGTTATCTTGCGCGGTTAGTTTACCACCAATTATTTTAAGCCCGTCTTCGGCGTCGAGTATATGGCTAGCAAATACGTTTTTATCGAGTACTTTGCCATGCTCATCAATAGTAATAGTAGCAATAGACAAACGACCAATAGCACGAGAATATAACGAGCCTAAAGAGGCACTACTATTGAGTTGTAAAAAGGTAGTAATTGCGCGTCTAAAATGCGGGATAAGTAACTCTACAAACGCTTTATCAGCTTGAGAAAAATCTTCTTGTGCATCGGTTCGCGTAACCCTAAACCTTAAATGACCAACATTAGGAGTACTAATATCGGCAGTGAGTACATGGTAAATGTTATTTTTTTCGCACCAGTGTTCTCTATATGATGAATTTTTCCATTCGTTTTCATCCATAAAATCCGCAACAGTTAACACTGTATCAAGTGGTTGATCAGCAAAAGGGGTTAATTTATATTGATAGGGTAAATGCTGAACGGTGTCCCCTTCTTCTAAACCTTCACCTACTGCGATCATTAATCCTAAATCGTCTTCCTCGGGAACTTTTAATATTAAGGTGACATAGTTTGCTTGAAGTATGCTTTGGATTAGCTTAAGAGGGATATTCCAACTTGAAGAACTGGTATCTGCCGACGCTTCGTATAATGCATTTATTAATTCATTATATGCATCGAGACTTATATCTAATTGTGCCATTTTTCAACCTATAGTTATTTTTTTTGATTAAAACTTGAAAATAAAACAAAAAAATAAGCATGCTATATTATTAATTTATACTGCTATTTAATATTTCACTTACTCCACTATCACCGTTATTAGCAAGGTTTGCAAGTGACTCTTTGATTATCATTTAGTCTAATTAAAGTAATATTAATCTATTTTAACGATTAAGTTTATTGTATGAAAACTATGACAAATGATGAAATGAAGCTATTGAGTGTTGCAGCACATATTATGTTGCAACACTCAATAACAGTACTTTATTATGCGTTTGGATAATCGGTGTAGCCTGCCGCACCTGGGGTATAAAGTGTTTCACGTTTAAACTTTGCCAGCGGTAATTGCGCTGCAAAACGAGTTACTAAATCAGGGTTAGCAACATAGTGACGAGCAAATGAAACCGCTTCTGCTTGGTTTGAAGTAACCGCCTCAGCAGCAGACTCGCCATCAAAGCCATCATTAATGATCAGAGCGCCTTTAAATGCTTCTCTGCCCATTTTAAAGGCGTCGATATCGGCTGTCGGCGCACGCATAATATGCAAATAAGCAAGATCTAAATCGGCCACCGCATGCAGCAAGGCCAAATGACTTTCTGCTGGGTTTTCATCTTTGGTATCGTTAAAGCGGTTTCCCGGATTCATCCGCAAACCAACTCGCCCTGCGCCAAATACCGTCGCCATAGCTCGTATACATTCACTAGCAAATTTAGCGCGTGCTTGAGCGCTACCACCAAACTCGTCGTTGCGTTGGTTTGAATCAGAACACAAAAATTGCATAGGTAAGTAGCCACTGGTGCAATGCAGTTCAACACCATCAAAACCAGCTTCTTTTGCATTTTCGGCAGCTTGGCGATGCTCATCTATTACTTGCCACACTTGCTCTGTAGTTAAGGCCTCAGGCATATCAAATGGCTGCATACCCGCACTGTCGGTATACACTTCGCCACGAGCTTTTATCGCTGAAGGAGCAACAGTAGCTACATCACTACCTTTAATATGGTGCGAGCCAATACGCCCTGCATGCATAATTTGCAGCACTATTTTACCGCCCGCCTGATGTACTGCATCGGTTACCTCGCGCCATGCTTGAATTTGCTTTGGCGTTTCTATTCCCGGTTGGCGATTGTACGCTTGCCCTGTAACAACAGGCCACGAGCCTTCAGCTACAATCAGCCCAGCACTTGCTCGCTGTGTATAATAGTCACGCATTATGCTATTAGGTGTACCATCTGCATCAGCGCGATTACGCGTCATTGGCGCCATTATTACTCGGTTTGCTATTTCTATATCACCCAATTTGCATGGGGTTAATAGTGGGTTATTTGTGGTCATACAATGTCCTTAATCTAAAGCGGTTACCAATACTGCTGCGCGGCCACCATCAACAGGTAAAGAAGCCCCTGTTATATAAGATGCGTCATCGCTGGCTAAAAAGACAATTGCACTGGCTAACTCATCGGCGCGGCCAACACGACCCATAGGAATAAGCCTGTTGGTATTATTTAGCATACCCTCGTCACTTAACATACCTGCCGTAGCCGGGGTTTCTACTACTGCGGGTACTACCACATTAACGCGAATGTTATGCGCTGCACCTTCTGCCGCAGCCGCACGTGAAAAATTAACTACCGCCGCTTTAGAGGCGCTATATCCGGCCATCATCGGCGTACCTAATTCACCACAAATAGATGAAATATTAACAATAGCACCGCCTTTTTCTTTCATTAATTGCATTGCCGTTCGGGTGCCCCAAAATGTACCATCGACCGAGGTTGTAAAGTTGCTATGCCACTGTTCGGTGCTCATATCTTCAATTGCCCCATACGTAAAGGCCATGGCATTATTAACTAAAATATCGAGGCTGCCATATTGCTCCGCCGTTTGCTCAAGTGCTGTAACAAATGCTTGCTCGTTGCTTACATCGGCTTGTACTGCATGAGCGTTACCGCCTTGCTGGCGAATAGTCGCTACTACTTCGTCTAATGGTGCTTTATTGCGACCACAAATAATTACTGTGGCGCCCTCTTGTGCAAGTCGCTGTGCAGTAGCTGCACCAATTCCGCTGCCACCACCTGTTACGAAAGCGACTTTATCTTTAAAACGAGATTGCATGAGAAATTCCTTATATCGGAAACGTGCAAACAATGTTGCACTGAGTGAATGAGTGATAACGCGTTGCGTTACTGATATTAATATTAAGTGTTAGGTATATTTGAGCTTAAGCTCACTGGTTAAAGGCACTGCTTGGCAACTTAGCGTTAAGTTGTTTGCTAAATCTTTTTCATCGAGCACATCATTATTATTAAGTTTTACTTGCCCTGACACCACTTCACACATACACGAGGCACACATGCCCTCGCGACAAGAGTAGGGTAATTCAATACCTATTTTTTCAGCTGCATCAAGCACGGTTTGTCCGCTCTCACAAGCAATAACATAATGTTCGCCATCAAGTTCAAGCTGTATTGTTGCCGCTGGCATATTTGCTTCATCAACAACAAGTTCTGCGATATTGTCTTGAATCGGTGTTTTTAATGAATTGGCTGGTACCGGTTTTGTTGTGATTTTTGGCACTGCACTAGAAAAGCGTTCAATATGGATACGACTAGCAGGAAATTTAGCGGCTTTAACGGCCAATTCCATTGCATCCATAAATGGCCCAGGGCCACAAATAAAAGCACGTCCTTGTTGCATACCATCGGCTAACGAAGTTAACAGTGATAATGAAGGAATGCCTTGTAACGAATCTAATAAATGAATCACTTCAAGACGCTCTGGGTACTGCGCCGATAATGCCTTAAATGTTTGCTGAAATATAACCGAGGCTTCATCGCGATTAGCGTATATAACCCGCACCTTTCCGGTGCCATTAATTAACACATGTCGCAAAATAGACAGCACAGGAGTAACACCACTGCCCCCTGCACATAACAAATGATCTTCCGCTAAATCTTTTGGCACAAACAGCCCAGCAGGTTGCATCACTTCTATGTTGCTACCCGCTTTAAGATTATCGCAAATCCAGTTTGAACCTCGCCCGTCTGCTACACGCTTAACCGTGACACGTAATCCTGTATCTTGGCTTGGCGTGCTCGACATAGAGTAACAACGCATCAAAAACGCCCCTTCATAAGGGAGTTTAAGGGTCAAAAATTGACCCGGCTGATAGTCAAATTGCTCGGTTAACGATGCTGGTACGTCAAATACAATAGAGTTCGCATCAGCGGTTTCTTGTATTACTTCAGCAATAGTTAAATTATGATAACGAGACATAGCGACTCCCTAGCTTATACAAAAGGATCTGAGTTAGGTAAACCTAGCATTACAGTGCCATGTGCACGCATGTAAGTATCTGTATTGTTAGCAATATGACCACGAGACTGATTTATATCGCGAAAAATTCGCTCAATCGGATTACCTTTATAAGTTCCCGACGCTGCACAAGCGCGCATAATCTCGTTAATTCTTTCACTACACTGTTTAGGCACAGCTGCTGATTGCGCGCGCTGTAGTAAACGGTCATTAACTGGCATCATTTCGCCATTTTGAGTATGCTTTACCACTTCTGCAAAATTACGAAACAACACCAACTTCAACTGATCGCTGGTCATTATTGCTTCGGTTACTGCCATTTGCGCATTCACGTCTTCTGCAGTTTTACCACCGTGTTTACCCACATGTTCAGCGCAGCGATGACGAAATTCAGTAACAGCACCATCCAGTGCACCAATACACGCGGTAGATACAGCACGCTGAAATATCTGCACAAATGGGATACGGTATAACCAGTTATCATTAATCGCGCGCCCTTTACAAGCTGCGTCGCTGTAGTCATTAGTTTGGTGGGTGCGATACTCAGGAACAAATGCCCCTTCAACCACAATATCGTGACTACCAGAAGCGCGTAGTCCAAGTACATCCCAGTTTTTTACCACTTTAAAATCAGATTTAGGTAATAAGAATGTTCTATGTTCAAGCTCTTTACTGCCTGGTGATTTAGGCACTAAGCCACCTAAAAATATCCATTCACAGTGCTCTACACCGCTTGAAAAACCCCAACGGCCTGAAAAGTTAAAACCACCTTCCACTTTTTCTACTTTGCCCACTGGCATATAAGTAGAAGCAATCAATATCTCTGGGTTTTCAGCAAGTACTTCTATTTGTGCCCTTTCATCAAACAAGCCAATTTGCCAGTTATGTACGCCAATAACACCATAAATCCAAGCGGTAGACATACAACCTTGCGCTAGCGTCATTTGAATAATATAAAATACTCTAGGGTCAAGCTCATATCCGCCCCAGCGTTTAGGTTGTAAAACACGGAACAAACCTGCTGCAATCATTTCTTTTATTGTTTCATCAGGTACTTTACCAGCAGTTTCTGCAGCTTGGGCGCGCTCAAGTAAGTTAGGAACCAACTTCTCTGCCGCTGCGATGAGACGATTAGCTTCTGGTGTAAGAAAATCATCTGAGATACCTGTAATATCAATTTTATATGGAACACTCATGGTTGTTATCCTTCATAGAATTAGCGCGCAATTGCACTGGTTAAACTCACCAACTTGCTTAACACCAGATTTTCACACTAGCCACTATCTCTCATCGTCAATATGGACTAAGCAAAAAAACTTCTCATTCCATGCAATAATTAACAGCGCTATTAAGCAACTCACATAATAAAGAACAATATTTCCCAACTCAGTGATATCACTTTAAATTCAATGACTTAACCAAAGGAGGGGGGTTGAAATATGGGTGTAAAACTGAAGTGAACAAATACGGCAACGGGCACTAACTTATATAACGCTTATAAAACAACACCAAAGCAGCAGTTTGTTTACCTCTTATTTACACATAGTCCAAATGCGTGATGCTCAACAGATCACTTATCGCTACTTTCAAACCGCAGTGTAAAAAAAGTACAACAAAATAGCGGTTAGGCATTTCCTCTTTGATAAGCTTTACTCAATGAGGGTTGCAGTAGTTAGTGAATGCCTATCGCTGAAATAAATATAAAAAATCATCGAGGAAGTGTAATGAATTTAAATGACAATAGGTTTGCATCAAATCTCACTATAAAACCGTTAGCGTTTGCTATTGCATGCGCTGTATCTGGTCAGGTATTTGCAGCGCAAGAACAAACCGAAGTAGACAATACAACGGCAAAGGGCAAAGGCATTGAGCGTATATCAGTTACTGCCCAAAAACGCATTAGCACATTACAAGAAACACCTATTGCAATTACTGCATTTAATGCTGAAGCATTAGAAAACCAAGGCATAGAAGATATTAGCGATATCAGTAGTATGGTACCAAATACCATGTGGTCGTTCCTATTGGCAGCCCTTTTAATGTGGGTGTTAATATTCGTGGCTTAGGTACTAATGAACCTTCATTAGCGGTAGATCCAAAAGTTGGGATTTATCTTGATGGCGTTTATTTAGCGCGTAACTCAGGGGCTATCTTTAGTATTGTTGATTTAGAGCGAATGGAAGTATTACGTGGCCCACAAGGTACTTTATGGGGTAAAAATACCACAGGCGGCGCTATTAACATGGTCACCAAAAAGCCATCAGATGACTTTGAATTCAAGCAAAAGCTGACATTTGGTTCTGACGGTTTATTCAGCTCTACTACTTCTGTCGATACTGGCTCATTTAATGACTTTACCGCTAAATTAACGTATATGACTAGCGAAGAAGACGGTTGGGCTAAAAATACCTATGTCGGTGCTAAAGAAAAAAATTTAGGTGCTAAAGATATAGAAGCTTATCGAATTGCATTACGGTATATAGGTAGCGATTTCTCTGTGGATTACAGCTACGACAAAACAGATGGCAGCTCAGTAGCAATACCGGTACAAATTAGTAACGTACGACCAAATATCATCGACCCAAGTATCCCTACTATGAATATGGCGACCGGTACATTTTATGCGGGTAACGTATATGCTCAAATGGCCGCTAACGAATTTAAAGGGGGCCGACAAACAGAGTTTGAATTAGACAACCATGGCAGAGAGTATGTCGAGATATCTGGTCACAACCTATCATTTGAATGGGATTATGCAGACCGCCACAGTTTTAAATCTATTACATCGTATCGTGACTACTCTTCTAATTTAGCAGAATCTGATTTAGATGGTGGCGCATACTTTGGTGCAGAACTTGATGCTACGTTCCAACCAACAGGAAACATGGTTTCAACACCCGCTTTTCACTTTACTAACTACAAAAGCCAAGATCAAAGTTCTCAAGAATTTCAGTTTCTTGGCGACTTCATGGATGGAAAACTTGAGTATGTAGCAGGGTATTATTACTTTACAGAAGAAGGTGATGAGTATAACCCTTGGGATATGACGATACAAATTCCAACACCAACGGGTGGGAGGTTAAATGCACTATTTACTGGCGCATTACCATTTGGCGTGTTCTATAATATTGAATCTGAAGCACAAGCTTTATTTTCACAAGTTAATTACCATGTAACCGACTCACTCAATGTGACTTTAGGGTTGCGTCATACTAAAGATAAAAAATCGATAACGAATGTGGCTGAACATGACGCCATGCTAAGTAAAGACTTATCTGCGACAAAAGAGTGGAGCAAAACAGTTGGCTCGCTAATTGTGAATTATGTAGTTGATCAAAATCTAACCGTTTATGGTAAATTAGCCCAAGGCTACGCAGCGGGAACATATAATCCAGGAGCTGTTGACCGTTTTGCTTATTTAAGTACAGGACAAGCAAATTTTGAAGGTGTATTAACCCCAGCAGATCCTGAAGATACCCTAGCTTATGAAGTGGGTGCAAAAGCAATGTTCTTAGATGATAGAATTATGCTTAATACTGCTGTCTTTTATAATGATAATACAAATTTACAGGTAACATCTTATGTAAACGGCATACGTCGCTCGCTAAATTCAGGTGAATCTAAAAGTCTAGGCGTGGAATTTGATGCTAAATTTTCTGCAACTGATAACTTACTATTTTCTGCAAGCTATGGATATAGAGATACTGAATATACAGATGAGGACTTTTCTGATCTCAATCGCTATACAGCCTCATTAGCAATGAGTTGGACTCTAGCAGAGTTTAATTTTGGTAACTTAAGCCTGCATGCAGATTACACTATGAATGATGAATTTCAGTACACGCTTATTGACCCACGTTTAGTTGCAGATTCTTACAGTTTACTTAACGCACGTTTAACTTTATCTGATATTAAAGTGGGCGATAATTCCAGTATTAAAATATCTGCCTTTGGTCGAAATATTACTGATGAAGATTATTTGTTGCATGGCACAAATATGAACTTCTTTGATACTCAAACCTACGGTGCTCCTGCTAGCTATGGCGTTGATATGACATTTATCTTTTAGTGAATTAAATAATTATTATAGTGAAAAAGGGCCTTAATATTTATTAAGGCCTTTTTATTTGTGCTGCTATTGTTGCTACGAATACAGCTGTATTTGCACAGTAATGATCGTTGAGATAGGGTTAATACGCATAATTTGGTAGGTAGGATATAAAGTTATATTAATTATAACCTTGCTGTAATTGCGCTTAATTGACCTAGCACAAAGCAGCAAGATTATATGAGGTTCGATTATTTAGGTAGGTTTAACTCGCGCGCTAACTTTTGTGCGGAGATGGTACTGTACTGCAGCTCATCTGCTGCAGAGTTATCTGCAATCCATAACAATACATTACCTATTTCATCCGGTTCGGCTACAGCCTGCTGCAAGCCTTTAATACCCTGATCGCCAATAGTCGCTCTTAGCGTTTCAGTGTTAACAACTCCTGGGTTTACTGTAAAAGCGCGAATACCTTGATGACCATGTTCACGGCAAATAATACCCGACAGTCGCGACACTGCAGCCTTACCTGCACCGTATGCATAACCCCAGCCCCCTTTAGATGCAGGAATAGGCGGATCTTTTTCACCCGCTCCCGAGGTTATATTTATTATACAACCGCTTTGTTGCGCTAACATACTTGGTAAAACAGCTTGTGCTATTTGCACTGGCGCGCCTATGTAACCTCTAGCAACTTTTTCAAGCGTTTGCTGCGTTATATCTAGTAAAGAAGCATTAAGGCCAGCCCCCTGATAAATAGCATTATTAACAACCACGTCAATTTTACCAAAGTGTTCAAACACCTGCTTTAGAGCACTAGCAACGGAGTTAAAATCAAGTAAATCCATTTTTAGCGCAATGACCTCACAACCTAATTGATCCATCATTTGGGCTGTTTGTTTTAAACTCCCTTGCGTACTTTGCTGTGCTACCTCGCTATCTAATTCACGAGCTGTTATTGCTACTCGATAGCCTGCTTTTGCAAATGCGATGGCTGTTGCACGACCAATACCTCTACTTGCACCTGAAATAAACGCTACTTTTGACACAAATTATCTCCTATTTTTTATTTAACTTAGCATCAATTTAGCATTGCGGCATAGTTTAAATGGACCAAGGATTTTATTGTTATATGAAAATGCTACATAACTGATTACACAAGTAATAATGTGTGTTCTAAAAGCATCTGTTGTTAGATTAAATAAGTGATTTTGTGAGGAGATTTTGTGGTAATAAAGGTTAACGTTAGCTAAAAGCAAAAAACCCAGCAACGTTAGTTACTGGGTTTTAAATTTGGTGCGGATGGGGGGACTTGAACCCCCATGCCCTAAAGCACCACCCCCTCAAGGTGGCGTGTCTACCAATTCCACCACATCCGCATTTTTTAAGCTTGCGCTTAGGTGTTAAACTTTATGATTTATTTGAGGAGTATAAATCGTTTAACGTTTTAGCTTTTACGCTAAATTAATTTGGTACGTCAGAGCGTTGCTCTTTCGAAGATGTAACTGGCACATCTTCTTCAACAGGAATAACTGTTTCTAAAGCTGGTGCTGCTTCAAGGTTTTCCCATTCATCAGTCTTTTTAATATGACTTGCAGTAAGGTTGCCCAGTACTATGCTTAATATAAAAAACACAGAAGCTAAAACTGTCGTTGTTTTAGTCATAAAGTTACCTGCACCTGATGATCCGAAAACAGTTGACGAAGCACCCGCGCCAAATGAAGAACCCATATCGGCACCTTTACCTTGCTGGATTAAAACCATTCCAACAAGCGCTAAAGCTACAACTAAATAAACTACTAGTAAAATTTCGTACATTTATACGGTCCCTTTTGCACTGTTGCAGATAGCAGTAAATGAATCTGCTTTTAAACTTGCGCCACCAATTAGGCCGCCGTCTATATCTGTTTGTGCAAATAATAATTCGCTATTTTTTTCGTTAACGCTACCACCATATAAGATGGTTAGCCCTTGTGCTAAATCGCTGTTTAATGAAGCGATTTTGTCACGGATAAATTTATGAACGCTTTGTGCCTGTTCTGGCGATGCAGTCTTACCTGTGCCTATGGCCCAAACGGGTTCATATGCTATCACAGAATCTTTGAGTGCTGCTACACCTAATTTTTCAATTACTGCATCAATTTGTGCAGCAACTATTTGTTCTGTTTTACCGTTTTCTTGCTCACTTTCGCTCTCTCCAACACATAAAATTGGCGTTAAACCAACTTGTTGTGCGCGAGCAAATTTTGCAGCTACGACATCATTGCTTTCTTTGTATATACTACGGCGCTCTGAGTGACCTACTAATACATATTGGGCGCCCAACTCTTTAATAAGTTGTGCATCAACTTCACCGGTAAATGCACCGGGGGTATTTTCTGACACAGTTTGAGTTCCCGTTGAAACACCGCTGGCTATCATTGCTGACACTAACGGAAACGGAGGAAATAAAACAATGTCTATCTCGTTTGATTTAACATTGTTAATAGCATCAGACATTTGTTTAACCAGCTCTAAAGAGCCATTCATTTTCCAATTGCCTGCGACCATCGCCTTGCGTGCTGCCATTTTTCCACTCCACATGAGAAAGCGGTCGAGATATTAACTCGACTCGCCCAAAGTTACAAGAGGTTATTGTTATCAATCAGTTTGTTTGCTCATAGATTCAACAACCGCGGCTATTTTTTCTGCGCTGTCGATTACTAACTTCTCTTGTTCGGCCTCAACCATAACACGTACAACAGGTTCAGTGCCTGATTTACGTAGTAACACACGCCCCTTTTCACCTAAAGTTTGCTCAACCTCTGCTACTGCAGCTAATACTGCAGGCGCTTTTGTCGGATCTGTACCTGGGGTGTAACGTACGTTAATCATTTTCATTGGGTACTTAGTAAAACCAGTACCTAAGTCTTGTAATGTTTTATTTTGCGCAACCATAGCAGCTAGTACTTGCAAGCTTGAAATAATGCCATCGCCGGTGCTAATTAAATCAAGGTTTAATACATGGCCCGAGCTTTCGCCGCCAATAGTCCAGCCTTTTTGTTGTAGCAATTCCATTACATAACGGTCGCCTACTTTACTGCGTGCAAATTCAATACCTTTGGCTTTCAATGCATTTTCAAGGCCCATGTTTGACATAACAGTGCCAACAACACCACCACCTAAATTATCATCTTGCGCTGCTTGGCAGGCAATAATATACACTAAGTCATCACCATCAAACACACGACCATTATGATCAACCATCATTACACGGTCGCCATCGCCATCATAGGCAATGCCCACATCTGCATTATGTTCAAGCACTTTACGTTTTAGGGTATCTACGTGAGTAGCGCCGCATTCATGGTTAATATTTACACCATTGGGCTCACACGCATGCGTGATTATATTTGCACCTAGTTCGCGCATAACTGATGGTGCAATATGGTAAGTTGCGCCATTGGCACAATCGAGTACAATTTTTAATCCTTCAAGCGACAAGCTTTGTGGAAATTGGCTTTTACAAAATTCGATATAACGACCATCAGCGCTAGTTAAGCGACTCGCTTTACCTAGTTTATCAGACTCAACACAAGTCATTGGTTCATCAAGCATGGCTTCAATTTCAAGCTCTACTTTGTCATCAAGCTTTAAACCGCGACAGTTAAAAAACTTTATGCCGTTATCGTAATACGGGTTGTGCGATGCACTAATCACTATGCCGGCTTCGGCTCTAAATGTTTGTGCTAAATAAGCAATCGCAGGGGTTGGCATAGGGCCCAGTAATACAACATCAATTCCTGCTGCAATTAACCCTGCTTGTAATGCGGTTTCTAACATATAGCCTGAAATGCGGGTATCTTTACCTATCATCACTTTTTTAGTGCCGTTTTCTGATAGGACACGGCCCGCAGCCCAACCTAGTTTCATTGCAAACTCAGGATTTATAGGATGCTCACCCACGAGCCCGCGTACACCATCGGTGCCAAAATATTTTCTTTCTTTCATTTAAAGTACTCCTTGTTTGCAGGCTTGTAGTACGTTAAGTACATCTGCGGTTTCTTTTACGTCGTGTACACGAATAATATGCGCACCATTTTGTGCTGCGATTAATGCGCCCGCTAAACTGCCGGCCAATCGCTCATTTGTATTTCTATTTAATAAGTTGCCAATCATCGACTTACGCGATAATCCCGCTAACAACGGTAAACCAAACTGATTAAAGTCATTAAACTGCGCCAGTAGTTGGTAATTGTGACTGAGTGTTTTACCAAAACCAAAGCCAGGATCAAGAATAAGTTGTGTTTGCTTAATCCCCGCTGTTTTACACGCAGCAATACGCTGACTAAAAAACTGTTTTATATCTGCAAATAAATCATCATAGTGCGGCGCTGCCTGCATGCTGCGAGGTTGGCCTTGCATATGCATTAAACACACCGCAACATCAGGAAACTGCGCCACTACGTTCAGTGCATCGCTTTCTTGTAATGCACGTACGTCATTAACAATATCGGCCCCAGCTAAAATAGCTTGGTGCATTACTTGTGCTTTGCTGGTATCAATAGATATAACGCAATCACTGTTTTCACGAATTGCTTTAATCGCTGGTATTACACGTGCTAATTCATCCTCAAGGCTCACATCAGGAGCACCTGGGCGAGTCGACTCTCCGCCAATATCTATAATTTGCGCCCCGTCGTCTAACAATTGCAGCGCACGCTGCAGCGCAATATCAGGGTCTATAAACTTCCCGCCATCTGAAAATGAATCGGGAGTAACATTAAGTATTCCCATAATTACTGGATTTGCCAAACTTAGTGTACGTTTGCGAGGCAAGTTTAGTAAATTATTCATGATGACCTTTTTTGTTTGAATTAGCTGAAGTTTATTTTATACGTTTGATACAAAAAAGCCCCGAGGTTCGGGGCTTTTAGTTTAGCTATTTTAACGATTATTCAGCTTTGTCATCAAGGTTTGTTTCATCTTTTTTAGCTTCATCAGTTGGTTTTTGATCTTCATCAACTAATTTTTCTGCTGAAACATCTTCTTTAACTGGCTTTTTTTCATGGCGGTCATGCGCATCGCGTGGTTCACGAACTTCTTGGCGCGCCATTAAATCATCAATTTGCTTAGCATCAATCGTTTCGTACTTCATCAGCGCATCTTTCATTGCGTGTAGAATATCGATATTTTCTTTTAATATCGCTTCTGCTCGCTGATAGTTACGATCTGATAATAAGCGTACTTCGCTATCGATAATTTTAGCTGTTTCGTCCGATATACTCATAGAGCGGCCACCGCCCATGTACATATCGTTTTGATCTTCTGCGTAAAGTAGTGGTCCAAGTTTTTCACTTAAACCCCAGTGCGTTACCATTTTACGGGCAATATCACTCGCACGTTCAATATCGTTACTAGCACCTGTGGTTACTTTATCTGCACCATAAATAAGTGCTTCTGCGATACGTCCGCCATACAGGCTTGAGATCATCGACTCTAGCAATTCTTTCGAATGGCTTACACGGTCTTGTTCAGGCAAGTACATAGTTACACCTAGCGCACGGCCACGTGGAATTATAGATACTTTATAAACAGGATCATGCTCTGGCACCATACGACCAACAATAGCATGGCCAGCTTCGTGGTACGCTGTCATGGCTTTTTCTTGCTCGCTCATCACCATGGTTTTGCGCTCAGCGCCCATCATGATTTTATCTTTAGCAGCGTCAAACTCAGCCATACTAACAACACGTTTATTACCGCGTGCCGCATAGAGTGCAGCTTCGTTTACTAGGTTTGCTAAATCAGCACCTGAAAAACCCGGTGTACCGCGTGCAATTAAAGCTGCTTCAACGTTGTCGCCTAATGGCACTTTACGCATATGTACTTTAAGTATTTGCTCACGACCACGAATATCAGGTAAGCCAACTTCAACTTGGCGGTCAAAACGACCCGGACGAAGTAAGGCTGGATCTAATACGTCTGGGCGGTTAGTTGCAGCAATAACGATAATACCTTCGTTACCACCAAAACCATCCATTTCTACTAGCATTTGGTTTAGCGTTTGCTCACGTTCGTCGTTACCGCCGCCCATACCAGCACCACGTTTACGACCTACAGCATCTATTTCATCAATAAAGATAATACAGGGTGATGCTTTTTTAGCTTGCTCGAACATATCTCGTACGCGAGATGCGCCCACACCAACAAACATTTCAACAAAGTCCGAACCAGAAATAGTAAAGAACGGCACTTTTGCTTCACCAGCAACGGCTTTAGCAAGTAACGTTTTACCTGTACCAGGAGGACCAACCATCAACACGCCTTTAGGAATGCTGCCACCTAATTTTTGGAATTTTGATGGGTCGCGTAAAAAATCTACCAATTCTGATACATCTTCTTTTGCTTCATCACAGCCAGCAACATCGGCGAAAGTGGTTTTAATTTGATCTTCGCTCATTAAGCGCGCTTTGCTCTTACCAAACGACATTGCGCCTTTACCGCCACCGCCTTGCATTTGACGCATGAAAAATATCCACACACCAATAAGCAGTATCATTGGGAACCAAGAAATAAATATACTTGCTAAAAATGACTGCTCTTCAGGTTTAACCCCTTTCACATTGACGTTACTTTTTAACAAATCATTTAAAATGTCTTTGTCGTAAATAGGCATAATCGTTTGAAAACGTTCGCCACTGGTTTTAGTACCTGTAATTGTGCCACTGGTACTTTCAATTGCCACTTCTTGTATAGAGCCACTGCGGGCATCTTTAACAAATTGACTATAACTTGTTTGACGATCTACTTGATCGCCGCCATTAAAGCTCTGAAATACTGACATCAGCACAACTGCAATAACCAGCCAGAGTATTAGATTTTTTGCCATATCGCTCAAGGGGTTAACCTCTTGTATCCAATTAATTTAAATTCAACTAAACGCCCAACAACTGTACTACAGTTTATATCCAGTCGCTACTATATATACTTCCCGTGAACGGGCGCGCGAGGCATCTGGTTTACGTATCTTCACTGTTTTAAAACTATTACGTACATCTTGCAAGAACTGATCAAAGCCTTCACCTTGGAATACTTTAACAATAAATGCACCATTTTTCTTTAATACTTGATTACACATATCCAGTGCAAGCTCGACCAAATACATGCTACCAGCTTGATCAACTGAATTGTTACCACTCATATTTGGTGCCATGTCAGAGAGTACCACATCAACATTTTTGCCATCAATACGTTTTAACAATGCACTTAACACTGCTTCTTCACGAAAGTCGCCTTGTAAAAAGTCAACACCCGCTAATGAATCCATAGGGAGGATATCGCACGCTATAACTTGTCCTTTATCTCCTACTTTTTCTGCCAAGTATTGTGACCAACTACCCGGTGCAGCCCCTAAATCAACAACAGTCATTGCTGGGCGGAGTAACTTGTCTCTACTTTGGACCTCATCTAATTTAAAAACAGCTCGAGAACGCCAACCTTTTTTTTGCGCCTCTTGAACATATTTATCATCAAAATGTTCTTTCAGCCATCGCTGTGAACTGGCTGACTGTTTTTTATTTGTCATAAATTAACACGCAACTAATTAGTAATATTCTTTAGATGGCGGTAGAATACCCTTAATTCAAGCCATATTCAGCAAAATTTGTATAAACATGACATTATCAAACAAACAAAAGCAGTTTTTAAAAGGTCAGGCACATAGCCTCAAGCCTGTAGTTTTACTAGGTTCTAACGGTTTAACCGAAGGCGTAGTAGTAGAAATTCAAAGCGCATTAGAAATTCACGAATTAATTAAAGTGAAGGTTCCAACTGATGATCGCGAAACTAAAGCGCTCATTTTTGAAGCAATTGTGCGTGAAACTGGTGCAACTAAATTACAATCAATTGGTCACACTATTGTGCTTTACCGCCAAAGTGAAGAGAAAAAAATTAAATTACCGCGTGGCTAAACACTACTTGTAGGATTTACCCGGTAATATAAAAAAACCAGCACCCGCTGGTTTTTTATTATCTGTCACTTTTAAATTAATGATTAAAATCCATAGTGAGTTCACTGACCCTATATTGTGGTGCATCTTTTGGGGCTTTATCGCGTATTTTATCTAGTATGTAATAGCGCGAAAACTCATCTTCAGACATAGCACTCACCGTACCTTTTGAAAGCAGTGCCGTAAGTTCAGGCGTGGTATTACTGTGTCCTACAACAGTTACAACACCCTGTAATTTTAGTAGTTTACTTTCAAGTGAAGCTAAATCAGCTGCATCATACATTTTTACTGTAGTGCTTAAGTAAGCAGCCATTGGCGCTGCTGTTTGTAATGTACGCTTATAATTGCTGCTAAATAGCTGCACGTTTTTATGTTGTTTTATTAACTGTACCAAATACTGTGCACGTTGTGCGCCAAGCACTGTAAGCGACGGGTTTTTACCGGCTTGTTTTTCACTGTGGCGAAATAAATAAATCTTATCTGGGGCGGCAAATACAAATTGGCTATTAAACACCATAACCAGTAGCGCCAAGATTAAAAGCCTTTTATCTTTAATCATGATTTTTAGCCTCGCTTATATTTAAGCACTCTATTTATAAACTCTGTTGTAAGTTCATTTATCACCCCAGTTTCGGCATTTATTATTAAGCTAAAACCCACATTTAAATGAGGAAAAACCACTAAATCGGTGCGATAGCCTTGCACCCAACCACTATGGTAATAAAGGGTTTCATCATCGTAGTTATATACTCGCCAACCTAGCCCATAAAAAGCCTCACTAAGATGACCTTTCCATACTCGTCGGTATTGCTCTTTTTTGGTATGCGTATAGGGACGTGTTTGTACCGCTAATGCATCGAGCGATAATACATTTGGGTACTGACCTAATTGCGCCTTTAACCATATTGCCATATCGGCAGCACTGGCATTTATGCCTGCAGCGGGGGCTACTTTATAATAATTTTTTTTCAGCTTAGCGCTATACCAACGTTTTTTCCCTCTTACATGTGGAAATGCGTAGTTTTTATCTTGCACCATAGCGTCGTAGCCTAAACTAGTGTCATGCATTTTTAAGGGCGTAAAAATAGCGTCATTTAGCCACTGAGAGTAACTTTTATGAGTACTCCTTAAAATTACATCGTCAATTAAACTAAACATCACATTTTGATAGCCATAACACTGCCCAGGATCGCATATGGGCGCTACCGTAAGTAGCTTTTCAATAATATCTGGATAACTCATTCGTGATTCAATTAGGTTATCGTAGGCGTTGGGAACTAGGCCACTAGAGTGACTTAAAATATGATAAACCTTTAAATTATCTTTGTAGTCGGTGTTAGCAAATTCAGGAATATAGTCGCTAATAGGCTGGTATAAATCTATCTCCCCTTCACTTGCAAGCTTAGCAGCTAACGATCCTGCAAAGGTTTTAGACACCGATGCTAATCTAAAACGTGTATGTTGATTAACCCTTTGAGAGCTACCCACTTTGGTAAAGCCCATGGTATGGATATAATCACTCGACTGCATATTAACAATCGATAAAGCCGCGCCAGGTATACCTTTTCGTTTAAGCTTTTTTTGTGCGTAACGCCCATATTTTTTTACAAATGCAGGCCAATCTGGATCTACATTTGCAGCAACCTCTGAGTGGGTTATTAAAATACAAAAGGCGAGCAGGTAATAAATCGAGTAATTAAGGTACTTCATCGGTGGCTGTTTTTTCTTTTTTTAATTGCTTCTATGCATATAATATCATGAACTTTTGTCAAGACTAACGTACAATATGTTGATTATTGGCCTTTTACTGAGTGTGAAGTATTTATGCGTTTTTTAGTTGTACCACTTTTTATATTATTTTCATCGGGTTGCGCTATAACCACAACAACAAATCAGCCTGCTGAGCCATTGGCAATGCCCTTAAAGCCAATGTTAAAAAGTCAGACATACCAACTGGAGTATGAGGCACAACACACCTCGCCTAAAGTAAAGTCAGTGCAATTACCAGCTCATAAAGTAATGAAAAACCAAACGGTTAAAATTGTTACCGACAGAGTAAGTGTAACCGACACTTTACTGGCGCAAATAAGCCAAGCGCTCAATGACAAACAACTAAAAGTAACTACTAAAAACGATAGTGATTACACACTTGCTATTCATCAAGTTGATCTGTCGTTTACCGATGATAGTAAATACACGTTAAATCAGCCCAAACAACCTTATGCTCTATACTCTAAAGTTGCACAGCAATTTCCAACCCAGCAGTGTGCAACTATTTTAGCGCAAGTTAGCATGCGCTTAACGCATAAAGCCTCTGGTGATGTTGTTTGGTTTGCAAAATCATCTTTAGATAGCACTAGCTTTCATCGTGAATCACTGATCTATAGCTTTACCGAAGAGCAAAAAATCACTAATGAACTTGAAGTAGTCGCCTTTGTCCACCAGCAAAATACCGAACAAGCACGTTTAGCACGCGCCGAAGCAAATACAAAGGTAACTATTCCTAAATATAATACAATGAGCAAGCTTAGCACACTGACTAAAGTGCAAGGCCCGTGTACTCGCACAGAAATAAGTGCTTTAGCACCAATGATGCAGTTTTATTTAAGCAGTATATTAATCGACAAAATTAAAGTGATATAAGCGTAAGTTAAACACTACATTTTTTACAGGTTTAAAGGAACGTTTAACAATATACTACGCTTTATAACAATTACTTATTTAGGTTCCAAGGATGAAGCACTCAATACTTAGCTATTTTTTATGTTACACCTGCTTATTATTTGCCTGTGTATTTAGTGCCCATAGTACTGCCAGTAACCGCTATTATGCTGATAACACCTTAGAGCCTATTCAAGGCTTTGCATGGGACTGGAGCGCCGGTACTGGTTATTATATTGAAGACTCTTACCTTATCGGCATGGACTCCTATGACGATGGTATTGAATTAGATCTCAGCCTTGCGGTTTCTTTTGATAATTTTTATCTCGATTATGACCATAACCAACTCAGCGGCGGCCTTGTTATAGGCTACAGTCTAATTAACAAATATAATTGGGAGCTCGATATAATCGGTGCTAACGCCCAAGCTGGGTTTGGTCAAAAAGGCTTGGGGTTTTATAACAATGGTGTGGTTGAGGAATTACGCGGCATTAAAAAGCGTAAGTATGACTTTAATACAGGCCTTAGATTTACCCACAGATTTGATGGCTCACAGGTTTCTATTGAATTTTTGCATGACATTTCTAACGCCCACAATGGCTGGGTATTTAATTCTTTTTTTAGCAAAATACAACCTTGGCGTAACTGGGAGTTTCGCTCAGGCATAGGCTTTAGTGCCTACTCTGCTGACTTTACTAACTATTATTTTGGTATTGAGCAAAGTGAAGTTACCTTGCTGCGTCCTGCCTATAAAACCAATGCCAGCAGCAGCATTATGCTTGAGTTTCATGCTGAGTACCCGCTTAACCAAGACTGGGTGTTTTTAGCCGGCTGGTTAACGACTTTATTTTCTAAAGAAATTGACGACAGCCCTATTATTTCTCAAGGGTACCAACACAAAGCCAAGCTAGGCGTGCGTTATGTATTTTAGACGCTGGTGTTATTTACTATTAGCTTACCCTGGCAGTTTACTCGCCGAGGTGCCCCAAGAGGTAACCGCACTTAGTGCAATACCTAATACCTGCGTGGCACTACGTGAAGGCCGCCACTGTTATACTGAAGTGGTTTTATCATGGCAGCAGCCCACAATAGGTAACTACTGCTTACGAGACGCTACCTCAAAATATATTATGCAATGTTGGCTTAAGCAGCAACACGGCGTTTTTAATTATGCATTTGACTCTGAGCAGAGCTTATCATTTGAATTATTTGATAGTAATACTGCAAAAGTCATAGCCACCACTGAAGTAAAGTTACAGTGGGTTTATCAAAACAGGCAGAAAAAACGCCGTTGGCGATTGTTTTAATAAGGAAGTCTCATGGATAATTACGGTACTATTTTACTCGTTGAAGATGATATTTCTTTGGCACAATGGGTGGCTGAATATTTAACAGAACAAGGCTATTGTGTACATGTTTGTCATCGCGGTGATGAAGTTGTTGGCCAAGTTAAAACCTTGAAACCGCAGTTAATACTACTTGATATTATGCTTCCTGGGTTAGACGGCATAAGCATTTGTCGCGAGCTACGTAGCTTTTATCAAGCTCCTATTATTATGCTAACAGCTCGTGATGACGAAATGGATGAAGTGATTGGCTTAGAGGTAGGTGCCAGTGACTACATAATGAAACCGGTACGCCCTCGTGCATTACTAGCAAGAATAAAGTCAGCCCTTAGGCTCACCACCCAAAGCAGCCAATCTCATAAACAGCATAGTATTATTAATGTAGGGGCTTTGAGCATTAATAGTGAGTCGCGAAGCGTTAAACTTAACGATATCGATATAAATATATCTAGCGCTGAGTATTTATTGCTGCATTACTTAGCCAGTAACGCAGGGCAAGTTGTATCACGCGATGCGGTGTTTAAAGCAACCAAAGGACGCGAGTACGACGGCCTTGATAGAAGTGTTGATGTGCTTATTTCTGCGCTACGTAAAAAGTTTAATGACGATCCGCAAAACCCTGAAAAAATTAAAACAATTTGGGGACGAGGTTATTTACTCGTTGCCACTGCTTGGTAGCTACAAATGAAAAAGTTTTATATTGCACTGCTTAGCAGCGCACTGCTTTCGATTATTGTTTTAGGCTGGCTTATTGACGCTTTTAGTCAAAATACACACGCCCCTTTAGACGAATTTAGCATGCAAAGTAAAATGATTGCAGGGTTTAGCAAACAGCTTGCTACTCTCCCCCCTGCACAGCGCAGTAATTATGTTACAAAGTTAGCCAACGACTTTAGCCTGCCGCTTACCTATAAGCTAAACGACACTTTAGCGCTTAGCCCTGCCTTACTTATGCAAATGCAAACCCATGGTGGGTTAATTTTAGAGGGCGAACAGGGTTTTCATATGCTTTATAGTAACCAAGCATTAAGCCCTTATCATTTATCTATGCGCCTCGATAACTCATTTGAAGCAGAGCAACGCGACGATAATATTCTAACCTTATTATTTTACGCTGGGCTGTGTGTATTTATGGGCTTTATTATTTATCCCTTAGCCAAACGCTTGAGCGTGTTAAATGAAGCAGCTAAAAAATTTGCATCGGGTGATGTTAAAACTCGTATCAAAGTCTCTCATTTCACGTATATAAAAGATGTAGAGCTCACCTTTAACCGTATGGCGAGTCAAATAGAAAAGCTGGTTGCTGAAAATAAGCTAATGGCTTCGAGTTTATCCCATGACATTCGCACCCCCATAGCTTGCCTGCGATTTGGTTTAGATGCTGCAATAGATAGCAATGACATGCCAAAAGTGAAGCAATATTTAACCCGCATGGAAAATGACTTAGACCATATGGAGTCTATGCTAAAAAGCTACCTAGCCTTTGCCACGCTAGAACAAAATGCCAACCGCTTAACCTACTCTGCAACCCATATGCGCAGCTACTTTGAAGATATTTTAGCGCAGCTATCGCCTAAATTAGACTCCCACAAACTCAGTGTGCATCTTAATAGCAGTAACGATGTTATTTATGCCGACTTACATTGGCTTGCCAGAGCCGTTACTAATTTAATTAATAATGCCTGCGACTTTGCCCTGCAACATATTTATGTAAGTGCCACTGTCAATGAGCAACATATTATTATTACCGTAGAGGACGATGGCCCAGGCATAGCAGCTGAAAACTTTAGCAAAGTATTTAGCCCTTTTTTTCGCGAAAACAATCACCGCAATCGAGCTGATAAAAGTTATGGCCTCGGATTAGCAATTGTTGAAAAAGTAGCTGACTGGCATCACGGCCGTGTTTATGCAGGCAAAAGTAAGCAGTTAGGTGGAGCTTGTTTTACCCTGAAAATAGCTCAACAACACCCTAGTGTAAAGTAAAGGCTACACACTGTAAATTAACAATTATTAAACAATATCAAGCTGTTAATTTTTAGTTTTAAGTTACTAAACTAAAATCTATGTTCATAACACAGAGTTTAATAAAGTAATTGTGCTAGATCAGCAAATTAGCACTTTTTATTTTTTTACATTTCCAGTAGATTGTCTGCGCCGTCACAAAATAGAGAAGTACAATAATATGAGTGCAGTAAGAGGCGAGTTTAGCTCTCGCTTTGGTTTTATAATGGCCGCCGCAGGATCTGCTGTAGGTTTAGGTAACATTTGGGGTTTCCCTACACAAACCGCAAGTAATGGTGGTGCCGCATTTTTAATTGCGTATTTAGTACTGGCATTCTTTTTGGCTTATCCTGCTTTAATGGCGGAGCTAATGATTGGTCGTCATGGCCAAGCAAATGCGGTTTCTTCACTTAGAAAAATATCTAATAAACCTTGGCAAAAACATTTTTCTTTTGCGGTTGGTTTTGGCGGTATTTTATGTGCTGGCTTTATTTTAAGCTTTTATGCCATTGTTGCTGGTTGGATGCTAAGTGCAACAGTAGAACCTATTACAACATTAGTGGGCGCAAACTCCGCATCTGCTTGGCTAGGTGAACAGTCACTTAGCAGAAACATCATTTTCACTATGATCTTTATTGTACTAACCGTTGCTATTATTAGTCGTGGCGTTGAAAACGGAATCGAAAAATGGTCAAAACGTTTAATGCCTGCTTTGCTCAGCATTTTATTTGCGTTAATTATTTATGTAATGACCCAAGATGGCGCTATTGAAGGCTTAAAGGCGTATTTAGTACCTGATTTCTCATCTATTTTTGATGCTAACTTGTTAGTTAGTGCACTAGGGCAAGCATTCTTTTCATTATCACTAGGTACCAGTGTGATGATTATTTATGGCTCGTATATTAGTAAAAAAGAGAACTTAGTTTCGTTAGGTGCTTATGTCACGCTTATTGATGTATTTATTGCTTTTGTCGCAGGGTTATTAATCATTCCTGCTATGTATGTAGCACAAGCACAAGGGATTGAGATTTTCTCACCGACTACCGGAAAGCTCCTCTCTGAAGATACATTAGTATTTCAAGTATTACCTGCACTTTTTGATGGTATGGGTGGTATGGGGTTATTTGTTGGCTTTGCGTTTTTTGCGCTAATGAGCATTGCAGCACTCACCTCCTCTATTTCAATGCTCGAAGCGCCGGTATCTTATACGGTAGAACGCTTTGCAATGTCTCGCTTACAGGCCACTTGGGTAATTGGTGCATTAATCACTCTAGTGAGCATCACGATAGTGTGTAACTTAGAGTTACTGTTTGGCTTAGTGATCACCTTAACCACTAAAGTGGCACAGCCATTATTAGGTCTTATGTGTTGTATATACGTAGGCTGGATTTGGTCAAGAGGCTCATTACTAAAGGCCATTCAAGAAGGTAACCCTGAAGTACACAATACCTTATTTTGGAAAGTATGGCCTTGGTACACTAAGTTTGTATGCCCACTGGCGATAGGCCTGGTATTTTTACATTCATTATTAAGCTAAAGTTAGTTTCTGCTCTTAACAACATCGAGTAGGGTGAGGCTTATGCCTCATCCCTCTCACAGAACCGTACGTACGGACCTCGTATACGGCTCCTGTACC